>JAICGY010000006.1 GCA_025922915.1 Candidatus Methylomirabilota bacterium
ACCTACAACATGGCGTTCACCATGCACGCCACGATCATGATCTTCTTCGTGATCATGCCGATCCTGGCCGGCGGGTTCGGCAACTTCCTGATCCCGCTCATGATCGGCGCGCGCGACATGGCCTTCCCCGTCCTCAACATGCTCTCGTTCTGGGTGGGGGCGGTGGCGGCCGTGCTCATGCTGGGCGGCTTCTTCGTGGAGGGCGGCCACGCCGCCGCCGGCTGGACCTCCTACGCCCCCCTCTCGGCCGACCCCCAGTACACCGGCGTCTACTGGGGCCAGAACCTCTGGTGCATGAGCCTGTTCATCCTCGGCATCTCCTCGATGATGGGCTCGATCAACTACATCACCACGATCATCAACATGCGGGCGCCCGGCATGACGCTCTTCCGCATGCCGCTGGTGATCTGGTCCCTCTTCATCACGGCGGTCCTGCTCCTGCTCGCGCTCCCCGTGCTCACCTCGGCGGCCGCGATGCTGCTCTTCGACCGGACGATCGGGACGAACTGGTTCAACCCGTCGAACGGGGGCGACCCGCTGCTCTGGCAGCACCTGTTCTGGTACTTCGGCCACCCCGAGGTCTACATCCTGATCCTGCCCGCCATGGGCATCGCCTCCGAGATCCTGCCGGTGTTCGCGCGGAAGCCGGTGTTCGGCTACCACGCCATGGCCTTCTCGATGATCGCCATCGCCTTCCTGTCGTGGGTCGTGTACGGCCACCACATGTTCGTCAGCGGCATGAACCCGGCGCTCGGCATGGCCTTCACGGTGACCACGATGGTGATCGCGGTGCCCTCCGCCATCAAGACGTTCAACTGGCTGGGCACGCTGTGGGGCGGCCGCATCCGGTTCACGGTGCCGATGCTGTTCGCGCTCGGCTTCGTGGCGATGTTCGTCATCGGCGGGCTCTCCGGCATCTTCATGGCCTCCACGCCCGTCGACATCTACATCCAGGACACCTACTTCATCGTCGCCCACATCCATTACGTGGTGTTCGGCGGCTCGATCTTCGGGGCGTTCGCCGCGATCTACTACTGGTTCCCCAAGATGTTCGGGCGGCTGACGAACTCCCTGCTCGGCCACGTGCACTTCTGGGGGACGCTGATCTTCTTCAACATGACGTTCTTCCCGATGCACATCATCGGCGTCGGCGGCCAGATGCGGCGGATCTACAACCCGCTGCAGTACGAGTTCCTGCAGCACCAGCAGCACTGGAACGTCATCATGACGGTCGGGGCCCTGTGCCTCGGCCTGAGCCAGATCCCCTTCGTCATCAACTTCCTCTGGTCGATCTTCGCCGGGAAGAAGGCGCCCATGAACCCCTGGAACGCCACCACGCTGGAGTGGGGGGCGCCCTCCCCGCCGCCGCACCTGAACTGGGGGCCGACGCTGCCGACGGTCTATCGCGGGCCGTACGAGTACAGCGTGCCGGACGCGACCGAGGACTTCACGCCGCAGACCCAGCCGCCGCGCGCGGGGGCCCGGGCGCGCGCGCACTGACGGAGCCGGGATGCGGCTGGCCCACCGCCTGGCGCTCCTGACGGCGGCGGCGACCACGGTGTTGATCGTCTTCGGCGGCCTCGTGACCAACACCGGAGCCGCCCTCGCCGTGCCCGACTGGCCGACGACCTTCGGCCACAACATGCTTGTCTATCCGTGGTCCGGGATGGTGGGGGGCGTGTTCTACGAGCACAGCCACCGGCTGCTCGGCGCGCTCGTGGGGCTCCTGACGCTCGCGCTGGCCGGGGCGCTGGCCCGCGTGGGCGGGCGTCTCGCCTGGCTGGGCGCGGCCGCCGTGCTGGCGGTCGTCGCCCAGGGCGTCGTCGGCGGGCTGCGGGTCGTCCTGCTCGCGGACGCCCTCGCCATGGTGCACGGGCCGCTGGCCCACGCCTTCTTCGCGCTGATCGTCACGATCGCGGTGCTGACCTCGGCCCGGATGGCGACGCCGGCGCCGGCCGTGGACGGCGGGCTGCGGGGTCTGACGCTGGCCGCGGCGCTGGCCGTCTACGCCCAGATCGTCTTCGGCGCCTTCCTGACCCACGCCGGCCGGCTGGACCTGCACCTCGCCGGCGCCGTCGCCGTGTTCGTCGCCGTCCCCATGGTCACGGCCCGGGTGCGGCGCGGCGGCGACGGATTCGCCGCCGCCCTCGCGCGCCCGCTGCTGGTGCTGCTCGGCCTGCAGCTCCTGCTCGGGCTCGGCAGCTACCTCGCGCGCTTCTCGCCGATCTGGATCCCGGGCGGGCAGGCGACGATGCTGCTGCTCCCGGTGGTCCACCGTCTCGTCGGCGGCCTCCTCCTCGCCGGCGTCGTGGCGCTCGCCGTGCGCGTCCGCGCCGGCGGCCGCGCGCGCGTGCTCGCCGTCGACGGCGCGCTCGGGGTGGCCCGGTGACGCCGCCCACCGAGGTCGTCGTGGCCGCCCTGCCGCGCGAGCGCAGCCGCGTGCTCGCCGACCTGCTCGCGCTCACCAAGCCGCGCGTCGTCGTGATGGTCCTGGTGACGACCGTGGTCGGGTACTACGTCGCGCTGCCGGCGGCGCCGGAGTACGGGCGGCTCATCGCCCTGCTGATCGGCACCTTCCTGGCCGCCGGCGGCACGCTGGCGCTCAACCAGTACTGGGAGCGCGACCTCGACGCGCTGATGGCCCGCACCCGGCGGCGCCCGCTGCCGGACGGCCGGCTCTCGCCCCTGGAGGCCCTGCTCTTCGGGGGCGCCCTGACCGGGGCCGGGCTGGCGATCCTCACGATCGGCGTCAACTGGCTCGCGGCGGCGGTGACGTTCGTGACGTTCTCGCTCTACCTCTTCGCCTACACGCCGCTCAAGCTGCGCACGCCGCTGTGCACCCTCGTCGGTGCCGTGCCGGGCGCGCTGCCCCCGGTGACGGGATGGGCGGCCGCGCGCGACGACCTGGGCGTGGGGGCGTGGGTCCTCTTCGGCATCCTGTTCCTCTGGCAGCTGCCGCACACGCTCGCGATCGGCCGGCTCTACCAGCAGGACTACGCGCGCGCCGGCGTCCGCCTCCTGCCCGTCGTCGACGAGGCGGGGCGCTCGACCGAGCGCCAGATCGTCACCGGCTGCGTGGCCCTGCTCGGGGTCAGCCTCCTGCCGACCCTCATCGGCCTCGCCGGACACGTCTACTTCACGGGGGCGCTGGTGCTGGGCGCCGGCTTCGTGGCGCTCGGGGCTCGCCAGGTGCTCGCCCCGTCGATGCCGGGAGCCCGCCGCGTGCTCTTCGCGTCGCTGCTCTACCTGCCGGCGCTCCTGGCGCTGCTGGCCTTCGACCGGGCATGAGCATGGTGGCCGCACCCCTCCCCGAGCGCAACCGCCGGACGGTCCGGGTGCTCCTGGCGATCGTCGCGGCGCTCGTGGTGGCCTCCTTCCTGGTGGGTATCCGCTGGTGAGCCCTCTCGTCGTCGAGGCGCCGCCGCGGCCCCGCCGGGCCAACGGTCACGTGCCGCCCCCGCTGCCGCCCACCGGGGGCGACGACGACCCCGACTTCACGCCGCGGCGCCCCCGGCTGGACAACGTCCGCCTCGCGATGCTCTTCTTCCTCAGCGCGGAGGTGATGTTCTTCGCGGGCCTCGTCTCGGCCTTCCTCGTCCTCCGCAACGCCGCGCCGGTCTGGCCGCCGCCCTTCCAGCCCCGGCTGCCGGTCGCCGTGACGGGCTTCAACACGGCCGTCCTGCTCGCCTCCAGCGTCGCCGTGGCCGCCGCCATGCGCGCCCGGCGGGGCGGGGACGGGGCCGCCCTCACGCGGCGGCTCGGGCTGGCGGCCACCCTCGGCGCCGTCTTCCTCGTCATCCAGGGGTACGAGTGGGTGCGCCTGGTGGAGTTCGGCCTGACCGTGGGCTCCGGTGCGTACGGGGCCACGTTCTACACGCTCATCGGCACCCACGCCGCCCACGTCCTGGGCGCCCTCGTCTGGCTCACGGTGACGCTGGCGCTCGCCGCCCGCGGGCGCTTCCTCGACGGCCGGACCGGCCCGCTGCGCGCCTGCGCGATCTACTGGCACTTCGTGGTCCTGCTGTGGCCGGTGCTCTACGTCGCGGTGTACCTGGCATGACGGCGGTCCGGCTGGCCCTCCCGCTCGTGCTCGTGGCCGCGCTCCTGCCCGGCCTCGCCGAGGCGTGCCCGACGTGCCTGTCGTCGCCCTACGGCGACCGCAGCTACACCTGGGCCCAGGTGGGGCTCCTGCTCATGCCCTTCCTGGTGGCGATGGTCGTGGGCGCGATCCTCGCCTGGTCGTTCCGCTGGCGCCCGCGTCTGCCCTCGATGGTGGCCCGGGTCTGGAATCGGACAGCGCATCTCAAGGAGACGACATGACGACGCACTCGATGGTGGAGCCGGCCGAGTCTCCCCTCACGCCGGAGAGCTGGGGCAAGCTCGGCATGTGGATGTTCCTGGCGGGTGACGCCGTCGGGTTCGGTGTCCTGCTCGCCTCCTACGGCGCCCTGCGCGCGACCAGCACGGACTGGCCGAGCCCCTACGAGGTCCTCGGGATCAACCTGACGGCCGCGATGACGTTCCTCCTCATCTGCTCCAGCGTGACGATGGTGAAGGCGCTCGAGTGGCTGGGCCGGGGCGATCGCGACCGGGCGGTCAGGTTCCTCCTCTACACGGCGGCGGGCGGGACGATCTTCGTGGGGCTCCAGGCCTACGAGTGGTCGCACCTGATCCACGCCGGGCTGCACATCAACGGCAACCCGTGGGGCTCGTCGCTCTTCGGGGCCTCGTTCTTCCTCGTCACCGGCTTCCACGGGCTGCACGTCACCGGCGGCGTGATCTACCTCCTGGCCATCGCCCGGTACGTCCTCAATCGCCCCCAGCCGGAGGCGAGCTACAACGCCGTGGAGATCGTGGGCCTGTACTGGCACTTCGTCGACCTCGTCTGGATCATGGTCTTCACCTTCATGTACCTGCTCTAGGGGGCCGGCATGGCAGGCAAGGAGCACGCGCATCCGAACTACATGGCCATCTTCTGGTGGCTGGCCATCCTCACCGTCGTCGAGATCGCCGTCGTCTTCATGCCGTTCGGCAAGCTGACGATCGGCGTCCTGCTGTGCGGGCTGGCCCTCGCCAAGGCCGCGCTGGTGGCGATGTACTTCATGCACCTGCGGTTCGAGGCGCGGACCATGGGCTTCATCGCGCTGACGCCGGTCCTCATCGGCACGCTCCTGGTCCTGGTCCTGCTACCCGACGGCTTCTCAATGGCCAAGAAGAGCGAGCTGAAGGGCGCCGCCGCCGTCACCGCCCCGGCCAAGAACTGAGCGGCGGGGACGACCGGGCCGTGAATGGACGTCGAGCCCGCGCTCGGACGGCTGGCGCGGGCGGGGCCGCGGGCGCTGCGCCTGCGCTGCCCGCGCTGCGGGCGCGCGCCGCTCTTCCGCGGCTGGTTCACCATGAACCCGGTGTGCCCGGTGTGCGATCTGCGCTTCGAGCGGGCGCAGGGGTACTGGGTCGGCGCCATCTACGTGAACTACGCGGTCACCACGACGATCGCGATCGGCGGTTACTTCGCCCTGTGGGGCCTGGCCGATCCCGGCACCGCCTGGCAGCTGGCCATCTGGGTGCCCTTCGTCGTGCTGTTCCCGCTCTGGTTCTTCCGCTACAGCCGGAGCCTCTGGCTCGCGCTGGAGTGGAGCCTCAACCCGGAGCCCTGACGCGGGCGGTCCCGGGGTCGGGGGGCGCGCCGGGGCGGCCGCGGGGTCGCGCCGGTCCACGACGACGACCGGTGGACCGGGATGGGCGGGGACGGGCGGCTCCACGACGGGCGCCGCGCGCCGTCAGCCAGGACGTGACGATCGCGCCGGAGGTCATGGCGACGGTCGATTTCGAGCTCACGTGACGAGGACGGGGGAGGCCCGCATGTACAAGCACGTCTATGTTCCGGTCGACAACTCCGACTACTCGAACCGGGCGATCGACCTGGCGATCGAGCTGGGGCGGGCGTTCGGCGCGAGGGTGACGGGGTGTCACGTGTACGCCGCCCGGCTGCACGACTACCGGTTCAAGCAGATGGAATACACGCTGCCGGAGGAGTACAAGGACGAGAGCGAGCTCGAGCGCCAGCGCAAGATCCACGACTCGCTGATCGCGATGGGCCTCCAGCTGATCTCCGAGTCGTACCTGGACGTCCTCAAGACCCGGGCGGAGGCGGCCGGCCTCGCCTTCACGCCGAAGATGATGGACGGCAAGCACTACAAGGCCCTCATCGAGGACTGTGAAGCGTCGGACTACGACCTCGTCGTCATGGGCGCCCTCGGCATGGGCGCCGTCAAGGACAGCCAGCTGGGTTCGGTCACCGAGCGGTTCGTGCGCAGGGTGACGCGTGACACCCTCGTCGTGCGCAACGCCGACGGCCTGGCCGACCAGCAGGGCGCGATCGTGGTGGGCCTCGACGGCTCGCCGCAGTCCTTCCACGGGCTGCAGATCGGCCTCGCGCTGGCGCGGGCGCTCGGCCGGCCGCTGCACGCCGTCGCCGTCTACGACCCGTACCTGCACTACGCGATGTTCAACGGGATCGTGGGCGTGCTGAGCGAGAAGGCGTCCAAGGTGTTCCGGTTCAAGGAGCAGGAGCAGCTCCACGAGGAGATCATCGACACCGGCCTGGCCAAGATCTACCAGTCGCACCTGGAGATCGCGCGCAAGCTGGCGGCGGAGGCGGGCGTGGAGCTCGGCATCACGCTGCTCGACGGCAAGTGCTTCGAGAAGGTCCTGACCTACGCGCGCAAGGAGCAGCCCTGGCTCCTGATCCTGGGCCGCATCGGCGTGCACTCCGACGAGACCGAGACGGACCTCGGCTCCAACACCGAGAACCTCCTGCGCCTGGCCCCGTGCAACGTGCTCGTGACGAGCGGCCGCTACTACCCGCCCCTCGACGTGAAGGCCGAGGAGATCATCTCCTGGACCGAGGAGGCGGAGGCGCGGATGGAGCGCGTGCCGCCCCAGGTGAAGGGCGTCGCGCGGACCGCGCTGCTGCGGTACGCGATCGAGCAGGGGCACACCGTCATCACCAACAAGGTGATCGACGAGGCGATGGCCATCTTCATGCCCGGCCGCCTCGCGGAGCGGATGCAGATCCTGGCCGAGGACGTCGCGGTGGCCACGCTGCGCCGGGAGCAGCCGCCGGCGACGGCGATCTGCTCCGTCTGCGGCTACACGGTGAAGGGGCCCGGCGCCGTCGTCACGTGCCCGGTGTGCAAGGCGCCGCCCGAGAAGTTCCAGACCATCACCCGCGAGGTGGTGGAGGCGGTCGCCCAGCAGGAGGGCGGGGTGGCGGAGGAGGAGTCGATGCCGGGCGTGGTCGTCAAGTGGTCCGCCGACGCCCGCGATGCCCTGCGCGAGGTGAGTGACGCCTACCTGCGCCGCCGGGCGAAGGCGCGCGTGGAGAAGTACGCGCGGTCCCGGCGCATCCCGGTCATCACGACGTCGCTCGCCCTGCCCATGATCGAGGAGACGGTCGGCCGCGACAAGCTCGGGGCGGGCTGGGACACGCTGCTCGCGCGGACCACGTTCGAGGCCGCGCAGGCGCCGGCCGGGCCCGCGGCCAGCGCGCCGGCGAGCCCCTTCGCGTGGACCGAGGACGCGGTGGCGCGGCTGAACCGGGTGCCGGCCGGCTTCATGCGGGACATGACGCGCGAGGAGGTCGAGAAGGTCGCCGGGGAGAAGGGCGTGGCCACGATCGATCTGGCCGTCTGCGAGGAGGGCATCGGGCACGCCCGGCAGGTGATGAACGAGGTGATCGCCGGCTACATCTCCGACAAGAAGCCGCGCTGACCGGTGGCCCGGCCGTGACGGGCGCGTCCCCGGGCGCGGCGGGCTACACCGCCTACAGCGTCTCCTGGAACCTCACCCGGCGCTGCAACCTGGAGTGCGCGCACTGCTACATGTCCGCGCACGCCGGCGCCGACACGCGTGGCGAGCTGACGACCGAGGAGTGCCGCCGCGTGATCGACGAGATCGCCCGCGTCAACCCGGACGTCTTCCTCATCCTCACCGGCGGCGAGCCTCTCCTCCGGCGCGACATCTTCGACGTGGCCGGCTACGCTTGCGGGAAGGGGTTCACGACCGTCCTCGGCACCAACGGCGTCCTGCTGCGGGAGCGCGAGGCCCGCCTCATGCGGGAGCGGGGCGTCCTCGGCGCCTCCATCAGCCTGGACTCGACGGACCGCGCCCGACACGACGCGTTTCGCCGGCTGCCGGGCTCCTGGGACGCGGCCGTGCGGGCGACCCGGGTGCTGGCCGACGCCGGGCTGGACTTCTCGCTCCACATGTCGGTGACCGACTGGAACGTCGCCGAGGTGCCGGCCATGATCGACCTCGCGCGCGAGCTCGGGGCCAAGGTGCTCAACTTCTTCTTCCTCGTGCGGACCGGCCGCGGCCGCGACCTCACCGACATCGACGCCGCCGCCTACGAGCGGATCCTCACCTACCTGGCGAAGGCCCAGGGAGTCGGCGGCGGCCCGCCGTCCTTCGTGCGGCGGATGCTCGGCCTCGCCGGCGGCGAGGAGGGCGCCCGGGGCTTCGAGGATCCCTGGTCCACGCCGGTCGGCCGCGCCGACGGGCTGCTGATCCGCGCCAAGTGCGCGCCGCACTTCCGGCGCATCCTCTGGCAGCTGAACCCGAGATCGCCCCTCCTGAAGAACTACGCGCACGGCTCGTGCCCGGCCGGGAAGTACTACTGCCGGATCACGCCGGAGGGCGACGTGACCCCGTGCCCGTACATGCCGGTGGCGGTGGGGAACGTGCGCACGGCGGCCTTCGACGAGCTGTGGCGGACGGCGCCGGCCTTCGCCGACCTCCGCGATCCCAAGCTCGGCGGGCGCTGCGGCGCCTGCGAGTTCTCCAGGGTGTGCGGCGGGTGCCGCTGCCGGGCGTACGCGACGCACGGCGACTACCTGGCCGAGGACCCGGCCTGCGGGTACCAGCCCGGCGCCCACGGGGGCCGCCTGGTCGAGCTGCCGGCGACGCTCACGTTCGGGCTCCCCGTGGAGCCGGAGCTCGCGTGGACGCCGGAGGCCCGGGAGCGCCTGCAGACGATCCCGTCCTTCGCCCGCGGCATGGTGGTGAAGGCGGTCGAGGCGTACGCGCGACAGCGCGGCGAGACCGTGATCACCCGGGAGCTGATGGCCGACGTCCGCAGCCGGTGGGGCGGGCGCTTCCGCCCACAGGGATGAGCCCGGCGGTCGACGATCGCTTCCGGACGGCGGCGCGCGGCTACCTCGTCTACGCGGTGGTCTACTGGCTCGGCGGTCTCTACCTGGTCTGGCACGGCGTCGGGGTCGCCGGCGGGCCGGCGGCGACCGGGCGCTCCGGCTCGCTCGCGTTCTGGGCGCTCGTCGGCCTGGTGCCCATGCTCGTCATCCCCTATCTGCTCCGGCGGCCGCGGGCGTGGTTCGAGCGCTGGATGCTGAGCCGCCGGGACTTCGCCCGGATCCTCGCGCTCTTCCTCGTCTTCCGGGCCTGGAAGGTGCTGGAGGTCGTGCTCCGGGGGGGCGGCTCGGTGCCGGCGCCCTGGGGCGGCGAGGTGGCCTTCCGGGCCGGCGCCGCGGTCTTCCTCGTCGTGACGGTGGTGGCGCTCGCGCTCGTCGCGCGCGCCGCGTGGGCGCGCCCGTCGTGAAGCGCTACCGCGACGTGGCGGGCGACGGCGGCTCGGACATCGTCGGCCAGGTCCAGGCGCAGCAGGCGCGGCTCCGGGCGCGGCTGTCCTCGGTGCGCGCCGTGCTGGCCGTCGTCTCCGGCAAGGGGGGCGTCGGCAAGTCGTCGATCACGGCGAATCTCGCCGGCGCCCTCGCGCTCGCCGGCGCCCGGGTCGGCGTTCTCGACGCCGACGTCAATGGCCCGAGCATGGCCAAGATGCTCGGCGTCCGCGGTCGCCGCCTGGTCGTCGGCCCGGACGGCGTGGAGCCGCCGGCGGGCGCGCTCGGGATCGCGGTGATGTCCATGGATTTGATGCTGCCGGACGACGCCACGCCGGTCGCCTGGGACGCGCCGACGCAGGCGGAGGGGCACACCTGGCGGGGCGCGATGGAAGCGAGCGCGCTGCGCGAGTTCCTGGCCGACACCGCGTGGGGGTCCCTCGACGTCCTGCTGCTCGACCTGCCCCCGGGCACCGACCGTCTCGTCACGGTCCTCGGCCTCGTGCCCGTGGTCGCGGGGGCGGTGATCGTGACCGTTCCGTCCGGCGTCTCGCACCTCGTCGTGCGGCGCTCCATCACGGCCGCGGCTGCCGCCGGGGCGCCGGTCCTGGGCCTGATCGAGAACATGGCCGGGATGTTCCAGGGCCCGGGTGGAGAGGACCTCGCGCACGCGGCGGCGATCCCGTTCCTCGGGCGCGTGCCCTTCGACCCGGCGCTCGCCGCCGCCGCCGATCGCGGCGAGCCCTACGTGGCCGTCGCCCCCGCGGCGCCGGCCGCGCTGGCCCTCTCGGCGATCGCTGCCGGTCTGGCGGCCGTGATACTGCCCGCGCCGACGTGACGCGCGCGAGGGTGTCGAAGCCTGGCGGGCTATCCGGGTTCGGGGGACGGGGAGGGCGGTCGCGCAGGCGGCGGACGACGCGGGCCGGAGGCGCGCGGCCTCCGGCCCGCGCTTGCTGTCAGGGGCAGGTGACGCCGGGCGCCAGCTGGTAGTTCTGCACCTTGTAGGTGGTGACGAAGTCGTCGTCCCACGAGACCAGCCGGAGCGGGCCGAGGGCCGTTTCCCCGTCCCAGCCCAGCACGCGTGCCTGGACCGCCAGGTCGTGACCGGGCAGGCGCCCCGCCAGGTACGCCTCGGCGATGCGCTTGTCGAGGAACACGGCGATCGTCTCGTGGACCGGCCGCGCGCCGGCGGCCGGCATCTGCTTCAGCCACTCGAGGATCACGGTGAACCCGTCGAGCTCGGGCTCGCGCAGCAGGCTGCGCGTGGCCAGCCGCCGCACCATCGGGCCCACGTACCGGGAGAACATGCGGGACGCCCGCTCCTCGACGGTGTAGGCGGAGAACTCCGGCGAGGGCTGCTGGTCGATGTACATGTTGATGGACAGGTACCGCACGTCGCCCGGGAGATGCTTGGGCTTGTAGAAGCCGAGCCCGTGCTTCTTCACCTCCACCCAGGGCATGCAGTGATAGATGCTGTGGCTCAGCTCGCGCAGCATTCCGCCGTGGCGGGCGGCCAGCGCCTGCCCCTTCGGCGAGGTGTGCTGCCCGGGGGGCAGCACCGTGTCCTCGATCGCCGCGGCGGCGGCGGGCGACGTGCTCAGCGCGAGCACGAGGGAGACGACGAGCGCGGTCGCGATGCGTCGGGAGGTGCCATGTCGTGGAGTCATGGCCGGCGAGCTTTGCAGGCAGAATGCCAGTGCCCGCCCCGCCTGTAATCTCCGACGCTTGTGCCGGCGGGGCGGCCCCGGCGGGCCCCGTCGCGTGACACCGAGGCACCCACCGCCGTCATCGCGGCATCAGCGCTCGAGGATCTGTCCCTGATCGACCGTGATCGCCTTGCCCCACCACCCTTCCTCGCGGGCCAGGGCGATGTCCTGGCGGGTGACTCGCGCCTGCGAGCCCTCGCTGTTGCGCGTGGAGAAGAACATGTGATCGCCCGAGGCGAAGTGAGTGGGATGGGAATTCCACGTGGCCCACTCCTCGCCCGTGGCACACCCCGCCGTGGTCACGAGAGCTGCACCTGCCAGCACGAGCCTCCACCTATCGATGCGCATGGATGGATCCTCCGCTGCAAAGTTGCCCCATGCTACCGTGGGCCTCGCCTCCGTTCAACCGTGGTAAACTTTCGGCGCGGCCCGGCCGACGGGCGCCCACAGCACAAGCGATGGCCCCGCTCACGATCCACGCCATGCCGGGTGGCCTCCGCCGCCCGATCCTCATCGCGGCCTTCAGCGGCTGGAACGACGCCGCCGAGGCGGCCACGACGGCGGCGCGGTACCTCGCCGTGACCTTCCAGGGCGAGAAGTTCGCGGAGATCGATCCCGAGGAGTTCTACCACTTCGGCCTGACCCGGCCGCACGTCCGCTTCGTCGAGGGCTCGAACGAGCGAGAGATCGTCTGGCCGGGCACCGAGTTCTCGGTCTGCCAGTCGGCGGCCCTCACCCGGGACCTCGTCGTCGGAGTCGCCATCGAGCCGCACCTCCGGTGGAAGGCCTACTGCGCGGCCGTGCTGGAGCTGGCGCGCCGCTGCGAGGTGTCCCTGGTGCTGACGCTCGGCGCACTCCTGGCCGAGGTCCCTCACACGCGGCCGGTCCGGCTGGTCGGCAGCGCGTCCGACCCCGAGCTGAGCGCGCGGCTGGGCCTGCGGCCCACGCGCTACGAGGGGCCGACGGGCATCGTGGGCGTCCTCAACACGATCTGCCGCGAGCAGGGCATCCCGACGGCGAGCCTGTGGGCGAACGTGCCCCACTACATCTCCGGCATCGAGAACCCGCGCGCCGCCCTCGCGCTCGTCAGGCGCGTGCTCGACCTGCTCAACGCCTCCGCCGACCTGACCGACCTCGAGGATGCCGGCCGCCAGTTCGACGAGAACCTCGCCACCATCGTGGCCCAGAACGCCAAGATCGCCGGCTACGTCTCCAAGCTGGAGGCGCGCGCCGCGGAGGAAGAGGCAGCCCCCGCCGAGCCGGCCCCCGGGGGCGAGCTCCCGCCCGCCTCCGAGCTGGTCGCCGAGATCGAGCAGTTCCTGCGGCAGCAGCGCCCCGAGTGACGGGCCGCCGCGCGCTCCTCCGCGCCCGCCTCGTCCTCGCCGTCCTCGCCGTCGCGCTCTCCGCCGCCCCCGCGGCGCCCGCCCGCGAGCATCTCCGAATCCGGTGGCAGCCGGAGCGTCCGCGGGTCGGCGACGTGCTGTGGGTGCACGTCCAGGGCATCTCTCCGGGCGCCACGGTCGAGGGTGCGGTCGCCGGCCGGCCGCTCGTCTTCTTTCCCTACGCCGACGGCCAGGCCGCGGTCGCCGGCCTCGACGTCGAGGTGAAGGCCGGACGGCACCCGTGGTCGTTCGCCGTCCTCGAGCCCGGGCGCGAGCCCCGGACGCTCCGGGGCCGGGTCACGGTCGGCGCCCGGCAGTTCAAGGTGCAGCGGCTCACCCTGCCGCCCGCGATGGTCGACCTCGATCCCGAGACCGAGCGCCGGGCGGTCTCCGAGAGCGAGCGGCTGCGTACGCTCTACCGCACGATCACGCCGGAGCGCCTGTGGCGCGGTCGCTTCGTGCGCCCGGTCGCCGGCCGGGAGCCGGGCACCGGCTTCGGCTCGCGCCGGGTGATCAACGGCAAGCCCCGGGCGCCGCACACGGGCATCGACTACGCGGCGCCCGCCGGCACGCCGGTCGTGGCGGTCAACGCGGGCCGTGTCGCCCTGGTCGGTGACTTCTTCTTCCCGGGCCGTCTGGTCGCGCTCGACCACGGGCTGGGCCTCTACAGCTTCTACTTCCACCTGGAGAGCGTGTCGGTGACCGAGGGCGAGCCCGTCGAGCGTGGCCAGCCCATCGGGACGGTGGGCGCCACGGGGCGGGCGACCGGCCCGCACCTGCACTTCGGGGTGTACGTCGGGGGAGCGCGCGTGGACCCCGCCACGCTGCTCCGGCTCGACCTCCGGGACTGACGTCACGGCGACCGAGGGATCCGTCTTCCTCGTCCACCATGTCCGTGGGCTCGCCGACGGCACGGACGACGTCAAGCTCATCGGCGTCTATTCGACGCTCGACCGGGCGCGGGCGGCCGTCGCCCGCCTCCGCCCGCAACCCGGGTTCCGTGACGCGCCGGACGGCTTTCACGTCGAGGAGTACCAGCTGGACACGGACCACTGGACGGAAGGGTACGTCGTCTAGTGACGGGGGGGGCTCCGGGCGCCCCCCACCCCCCCGGACGCTCGCACCCGCCCCGGCGAAGCCGGGGCGGGGCTCGTTACTCGTTACGAGCGACCTGGGGGTTGGACGCGAGGGCGGAGGCGTGCGGCCTCGGCGGCGAGCGCGGGATTCGACCACACGGCGACGACGGAGCGGGCGAGGAGGTTCCGCACGCGCGAGCGCGCGATCTTGACAGGGGGGCGGGCGGCGACCGGGTTTGGGTGCGCGGCGAGCGCGCCGAGCGTCGCCAGCCCGATCAGCAGCGGCCACGCGCAGGCGAGCCGCATGCGCCACTCGAGACGGGGGACGGCGAGCGCGTAGCGCCAGGCGGCGTCGTAGTGATCCAGCGTGAGGGTCACGAGGCGGTCGATCAGCGGTCGGGCGCGGGCGGCGCCGGCCCCGTCCAGCAAATCCCGGGGGGCGAGGCCGAGCGCGGCGAGCGCGCGCTCGGGCAGGTAGCACCGGCCCTGCTGGAGGTCGCGCGGCACGTCGCGCAGGACGTTCGTCATCTGCAGCGCCTTGCCGAAGCGCACGCCGTCGGCCAGGCGCGCGGCACCGCCCCAGGCGGCGAGCCGGGGCCGGTGCGCCACGTGAAGCTCGGTCCAGAACTCCCCGACGCAGCCGGCCACCAGGTACGTGTAGCGATCGAGGTCCTCGAGCGTGCCGAGGGCTGCCACGCCGGCGGCGTCCTTGCCCGGGAACCACTCGAGATCCACGCACATTCCCTCGGTGACCGTGGCCAGCACACGGGCCACCGCAGCCCGGTCGGCGTCGGGCAGCGCGGCCACGCGAGCGACGATCTCGTCGACGCGCTCCAGGAGCTCGCGCTCGGCAGCCTGCGCCTGGTGGGCAGAGCACGCCTGCGCCACGGTCGCCGCGCCGGCACCGCCGCCCGCGAACGCCCGGCGGAGGGTGGTCAGGTGGGCGAGACGGTCGGCCCGGGGGACGAGGCGGGAGTCGGCCACGGTGTCGGCGGCGCGGGCGAGGAGGTAGGCGAGTCCCAGGGGCTCGCGCAGGGAGCGCGGCAGGATCGCCAGGGAGAGGTAGAAGCTCCGGCTGACCCGGCGGAGCAGGCCGCCGAGGAGCGTGTCAGTCGAGGTCGAACGGCCGCGCGGGCGGATCCGGGTCGTCCTTGGCCTTCTTGAGCCCTTCCTGGAACTTGCGATCGAGCAGCCGCCCCTTCTGCGACTCGGCGGCCTGCGCCTGCCGGAAGCGCTCTTCCCGCTCGGCGGACTTCGAGCGCAGGGCCTCGAACGCCGAGCCGAGATCCGTGGTGGTCCTGGTGCGCGGCGGCGGCTCGTGGGCCACCACGGCGCCGAGGTCCGGGTCCACCGTGAGCTTCGCCTGGCAGCACGGGCACGCGACGACGATCGACCGGCTGGGCATGGCGCCACGCTAGCAAGCGAGGGAGGGAGGGTCAAGGGCCGACCCGGCGTAGAATGGGCCGATGCCCGAGCTGACCAACGACTTCTCCTGGTCGCGCAGCCGGGACGCCACCTTCCAGGAGTGCCGGCGGAAGTACTTCTACCACTACTACGGGGCGTGGGGCGGCTGGGCCGCGGACGCGCCGGCGGACCTGCGACGGCTCTACATCTTGAAGCAGCTCGCCTCGCGCCAGATGTGGGCGGGCCGGGTCGTGCACGACGCGGTGGAGATGGCCCTGCACATCTTCGGCGAGGGGCGCGACGTGCCCGTCGAGCCCTTCATCGCCGACGTGATCGAGCGGATGCGGGGGGAGTGGCGCTCGTCGCGAGCGGGACGGTACCGGGAGAGCCCGAAGACGCTGGCGCTGTTCGAGCACGAGTACGTGCTCGACCTCAAGCCCGAGGTCTGGCAGGCATTGAGCCGCAACGTGGCCACGTGTCTCCGCAACTTCTTCCGGCTGCCGCTGCTCGCCGCGATCCGGGCCACGCCGCCCGAGCACTGGTCGATCGAGCACTGGTCCAAGCTGTTCGAGTTCGAGGGCACCCCGATGTGGATCGCGCCGGACTTCGGCTTCTGGACGGCCGACGGCCGGCTCACGCTGGTCGACTGGAAGACGGGGGGCGCCGATCCCGACGCCGCCGCCTTCCAGCTCGGCTGCTACGCGCTGTATGCCCGTGAGGTCCTCGGCGTCGAGCCCGCTCGCGTCGACCTGCTCGAGGTGAACCTCCGCGAGCCGCAGGTCACCACGCACGTCTGGGACGATCGCCGTCTGGAGGCGATCCGCGAGCAGCTGCGTCTGTCGATCCGCGCCATGCGCGCCTACCTGGTCGATCCCGCCGCCAACGTCGCCCGGGTGGAGGACTTCGAGCGGAGCGAGAACGTCCGGATCTGCCGGTGGTGCAACTTCCGGGTGGTGTGTCGCCCGGAGCTCGGCGCCGCCGGCGCCCCCGTGTAGGAAAACTTCGCGCTCCTGTGTCCCACGGCTGACAGCCGCGCTCCCCCGATGCCGCGCAAGCCCGCGCGGCGCCGTCTCTTCCGGTGGCGACGGATGTGGCACCGCCCGTGCAGCGAGGGGCTGCCAGGCGAGCCAGTCGATAGGGAGGCGCCCCGATGCCCAGCCTGCTCCGCATGAACGAGTCCTCGCTGACGTCGCTGCTCTGGCGAGTCGCGGGCGCCATCCTGGTGATCGCCCTGGCCGCCCTGGGCTGGGCGGCGCTGGCCGCGGCCGAGCCGGTCCTCGTCCGCCACGTCGAGGGCGTCTCCCGCGGCTTTCCCGTCCTCCGGTCCCTCGACGGCCGCCTCCTGGCCCGCGGCGACCTGATCCAGGTGGTGCGCCGCGGCCTCGTGGAGAGCCGCCTCGTCTTCCGGTTCACGGACGGGTCGATCCACGACGAGGTGGTCACCTTCTCCCAGGACGACGGCGTGTTCATCCTGCACAGCTATCGGCTGCTCCAGCAGGGCCCGTCGTTCCCCGAGACGGTGGAGGGTGCCTTCGACCGCGCGACGGAGCGCTGGTGGGTCCGGTACCGCGCGGACGAGGACAGCCCGGAAGAGACGCTGAGCGGGCGGCTCGAGCTGCCCGGCGATGTCTACCACGGCATGCTGGGGCTTCTCGTCAAGAACCTGCCCGCCGGCCGCAGCGCCACGGTGCAGATCGTGGCCTTCACGCCTCGCCCGCGGCTGGTGAAGATGCTGCTGGCCCCCGTCAGCGAGGACCTGGTGATGGTCGGGGAGCGGGCCGTCCGCAGCGCCCGGTGGATGGTGCGGCCGCAGCTCGGCCTGGTGGCCTCGCTCCTCGTCGCCGACCTGCCCGACATCCGCTGGTGGATCGCGGAGGGCGAGGCGCCAGGATTCCTGAAGTTCGAGGGCCCGCTGTACTTCATGGGCCCCGTCTGGCGCGTCGAGCTGAACTAGCGCGGCGGCCGCGCCGGGCTCATCGTCCGGCGCGACCGTGGCGCTCGCGGCGCAGCCGTTCCCGCTCCTCCGGCGGCAGCCGGCGCCAGCGTTCCCGCAGACGCGCCCGCTGCTCGGGCGAGAGCGCCTGCCAGCGTTCGTAGTTGCGCAGGAGCCGCTCGCGCTCCTCCGACGGCAGGCTGTGGAACCGCTCCAGCCGGCGCATCAGCCGCTCCCGCCGCTCCTCGGGCAGCCGCCGGAATCGCTCGTATGCCTGCTCGAGCTCCCGCCGCCGCTCTTCCGGCAGCTCGTTCCAGCGGCGGAAGTCCTCGAGGATGCGGCGGCGCTGCGCGGGATCGAGCGCGCGGAACCGGCGCAGGTTCTCCCGGGCCGCCCGCCGCTCCTCGGCCGTCAGCGCCTTCCACTCGCGGAAGCGCTCCGGGGCGCGCGGCGCCCGGACCTCGTCGCCGCGGGCGACCCCCGTCGTGCCTCCCGCCAGGAGCAGCGCGACGAGCACGGCGCGCGCCAGCCCGCGCATCAGCTCCCCGTCGCCGCCAGTCCGTCCAGGGCGCCGATGACCTCCATGTCCTCGAGCAGATCCAGCCGCTCGACCACGGGGTACTGCTCGAGCAGCCCGAGCCGAGCGCCCAGCACCGTCTCCTGCACGGCGGCGAGGTGGTCGTCGGCGTCCCGCGGCGCCGGCTGGAGCGCGAGCAGCACGAGGGCAGCGACGAGGCCGGCCGCGGCGAGCGCGGGCACCGGCCGCATCCACGCCGGCCGGTGTCGTCGCCGGCGCGCCTCGAGCCCCGCGCGAAAGCGGCCGACGTCCAGCGCTGGCGCGGCCGGGGCGCGGCGGACCGCGTCCAGCAGCGCGCGGGTCTCGGCCAGCCCGCGCCGGCACGGCGGGCAGACGGCCAGGTGCGTCTCGACGGTGTCGCGCTCGTCCCGCGGCAGCTCGCCCCGGAGATACGGCACGAACGCGAGCTCGACGTGCTCGGGACCGTCCGCCGTCATCCCGTCTCCGCCATCGACCGGCGCAGCGCCATCACCGCGCGGTGCAGGTGCACCCGCACCGTGGCCTCGGCGCAGTCGAGGACGGCCGCGATCTCGCTCGTCGACAGCTCCTCCTGGACGCTGAGGAGCAGCGCCGCGCGCTGCCGGGACGACAGCCCCTCGACGGCGGCCCACACGCGCGTCATCAGCTGCGCCTGGCTCGCACCGTCGAGCGGGTCCGGGGCCGGCGCGGGGAGGCGGTCGAGCCGCGCGCCGTCCCGTTCCGCCACGTCGCGCACGACGAGGGCGCGCCACCAGCGGCCGCGGCGCCGGTGCTCGAGACAGAGATTGACCACGATGCGATAGAACCACGTCGAGAACCGCGCCTCGCCGCGGAAGCGGCCGGCCGCCTCGTAGAGGCGGACGAAGGCGTCCTGGGCGACGTCGCGCGCGTCCTCGGCCTCCCGGAGGATCCCCCAGGCGATGCGGTAGGCGCGCCCCTGGTAGCGCGTGACGAGCTCGTCGAAGGCCTGCTCGTCACCCTCGGCCACGCGCCGGCACAGTGCCTCATCGGAGATCTCCTGGCTCAACCCGTCTCCTGCCGCCCACGATCCCACTCCGGGAGGACGTGCGGCAAGGCGGGCGCGCCCTCGCGGCGTCCGTGATCGGGACCCCTGGCACAGTTCGATGGTGGCCCGGACGCCGCCGTTTACGAGGAGGCCGCGGGCTAGTCGAGCAGGACGAGAGCGCGGTGGGACCGGTTGAGCGAGCGGGCGCCGCCCTGCGCCACCAGCACGGTCTCGGCGAGCTCGATCCCCGCGTCGCCCGGGGCGTAATAGCGGCCCTGGATGCAGAGCACCATCGCCGGCTCGAGCACGGCCGCACCCGCGTCGAGGTACGGCGGCTCCGCGGGAGCCAGCCCGACGCCGTGGCCGACGTGGTCCGGGTCGAACCCCGCCAGCCCGGCCTCCCGGGCCGCCGTCACCGACGCGTGGTGGGCCGCGGCGGCCGGGCCGCCCGGCGCCACGGCATCGATCGCGGCCTCGAGCGCCGCGTGGACGGCGTCGACCATCGCCTGGCGGCGACGGTCGGGCGGCCCCATCGCCGCCATCCGCGCGACCCGGCCGTGGTAGCCGTGCACGTGACATCCGACGTCGAGCCGTACCAGATCGCCCACGCGGAGCGCGCGCTCGCCGGGCCAGGGGGCGGGGACGGCGCCGTCGTCGCCGAAGGCGACGATCGCCCAGGACGTCGTCGCTCCGCGCCGCCGCGCCTCGTGCTCGAACGCGACGGCCGCCTCGCGCTCGGTGACACCCGGCCCGAGCAGCGCGAGCACCGCGTCCAGGCTCTCCTCGGCCGCCGACAGGGCCCGCCCCACGCACTCGATCTCCCAGGGGCCCTTGACGGAGCGCGCCGTCTCCAGCGCCGGTGTGGCGGGCATCACGGTGAAGTCGGCAAGGCACGCCCGGAGCGCCTCGGCGTCCCGGGCGGAGAGCGCGTCGTCGTCCAGGGCGAGCCGGCCTCTCCGGAGGCCGAGCGTCGCCAGCGCCTGCGCGAGCGCCGCGACGACGGAGGGGCTCGCGCGCTCGACCAGAGGCGCCAGGCGCCGCCGCGCCTCGGCGGAGGCCCGGGCCAGGTCGACCGGGACGCGACCGTACGGCGCGAGGTGGTTGACCTCCACGGCCGCGTCCACCACCGCGGCCGCGGCGTCCGCCGCCGGCACGACGAGCGCGGTGCCGGCGGGCGCGAAGACCGCGCACGCGGGCAGCCGCCGCGACCGCATCGCCGCCGCGCGCCGGAAGCCGGTGACGTAGGCCACATTCTCCGGCGCCACGGCCACGAGGGCGACGGCGCCGGTCTGCGCCAGCGCGGCCGTCAGCCGATCGGTCTGGTGAGGGTACACGCGAGGCTCCCCCGGCCCTCAGATCGCGAGCAGCGTGCCCGTCACGTGGCCCGCGCGCTCGCCGGCGAGGAACGCGACGGCGTCGGCGACCGCGTCGACGGGGACCCAGCGGCTGCGGTCGGCGTCGGGCATCGCCGCCCGGTTGGCCGGCGTGTCCATGGTGCTGGGCAGGACGGCGTTCACCGTCACCCCCGTGCCCTCCAGTTCCCGGGCCAGCGCCTGCGTGAGGGCGATCACGCCGGCCTTGGCGACGGTGTAGGCGATGAAGCCGCCCGCCGGCGGCACCACCGCGCGCGAGGCCACGGTGACGATCCGGCCGCCGCCCGCCGCTGTCATGTGGGGGACGACGGCGCGCGCCGCCACGAAGGCGCTGGTCAGGTTCAGGGCGAGCATCCCATCCCATGTGGCGCGGTCCGTCTCCACCAGGCGGCCGCCGGCGAAGCCGCCGACCGCGGTCACGAGGACGTCGATCCGGCCGTGACGCTCCGCCACCTCGCGCGCCAGCCCCTCCATGGTGCCGCCGTCCGTGACGTCACACCGCACGTCGCGCAAGCGGTCGCGGGCCGCAACCGGGCTGCGCTCGCGGAGCCGATCGCGCTCGGCCTCGACGATCCACGGCACCACGACGGCGAGGCCGTCGTGGAGCAGGCGCCCGACGATGGCCTGCCCGAGGGCGCCGGTGCCGCCGGTGACGAGCGCGGCGCGCATGCTCAGTCGGCCGCGGGCGGCACGACGACGGCCGCCCGCTGCACGTCCTCGTAGCGAACCTTCGAGACGTCGAACCCCAGGAGGTTCTCGCGCAGGCGCGCGAACGTCTGGTCGAACGACGGCAGCGTCTTGCGGGCGCGCGTGAGGGGCGTCGTCCGCGCAAGGACGAAGGTCTTGACGTAGGGGTGGTTGATGCCGCGCTTCCTGATGCGGGCCACGACCTGGCCCAGCGCCTCGTCGGCGGCGCGCACGAGGTCCGCCCGCTCGCCGCGGGCCTCGAGCCCGCGCCGGAGCGTCACCTTCAGGAACCGGTCCACCCGGCGGAGGATGGGCGCGAAGGCGCCGCCCGCGAACCGCTTGTTTCCCTCGTAGAGGAGCCCCAGCGTGATGAAGTGGGCGGACTCGAACTGGAAGGCCCACACCTCCTCGGTGGTCGAGGGCTGCTGCTCGGCCAGCCCGCGGTACATCCGGATGACCTCGAGCGCCTTCTCCTTGAGGTTGTGGGCCCGCTCGATGTTGAGCGGCAGCACCTCGAACACGACGGCCGGCTCGGCGACGACGATGGCGGGGACGTAGGCGGCCTTGAGCCGGTCGAGCACCGCGCGGCGGTGGTTGCCGTTCGGCGTCCAGTAGACGCCGGCCTCGGGAGAGACGACGACGATGGGGTCGACGAAGCGGTCCAGCCGCCGGACGCCCTCCGTGAGCCGCTTCACGTGGGTGGGGGAGAGGTCGCGCTGGTACGGGCTCGGCTCCACGTGCGCGCGGGGCAGCAGCGCGAAGATCTGCCAGTGCTCGCCGACGGGTTCCTGGTAGAGGGCGAGCACCTGGCCGCCGTCGCGCTCGATCTGCTCGGCGAGCGCGCGCGCGGCGCGTGACGGCTCGCGGTCCGGGTAGACGGCGGGGCCGGCCATCGGCGGTCAGGCGGGGGCCGCCGCCGGGACGCGGCGGCGCCGGAGCAGCGCGGCCACGCTCCCGTAGATGCCGGCGGGCAGGAAGATGATGAAGATGACGAGGAGCAGCCCGTAGATGGTCTCCGCCATGCCGATGAACTTGACCCCGAACACGACGCGCAGGTACTCCGACAGCGCGATCGTGAGCGCGGTGCCCACGGTGGGGCCGAGCAGGACGTACATGCCGCCCAGGACGACCGCGAACACGATGCGCAGCGAGACCCCGATGCCGGCGAGCGTCTCGGGGTTCACGTAGGCGATGTACTGCGCGTAGGCGACGCCCCCGATCGCGGTGAGACCGGCCGACAGCATCGTGATGCCGAGCTTGAAGCGGGTGACGTGGATGCCCACCGAGGCGGCCGCCGTCTCGTCCTCGCCGATGGCCTCCATGGCCGACCGCGCCATCGAGCGGTCGACGCGCGCCCACACCCAGAGCCCGGCCAGCCACAGCGCGAGCCCGCCGTAGTAGAAGACGCGCTTGTCGGCGTACTGGATGGCGAGCAGGCTGGCGTCGCTGCCCGGCGCCCGGAGCGTGACGCCGAGCGAGCCGCCCGTCCAGTCGCGCTCGGCGATGAGCAGCAGCCGGATCACCTCGCCGACGGCGAGGGTGACGAGGGCGAAGTAGTGCCCGGTGATCCCGAAGCGGGAGCAGGGATAGGCGACCACGAAGGCGAGGAGCATCGCGAGCAGGACGGCGGCGACGACGCCGAGCCAGGGCGTGAGGCCGTAGAAGTTCCACAGCAGCGTCGTCGTGTAGGCGCCGACGCCGAGGAACGCGCCGTGGCCGAGCGAGACCAGCCCGAACCGCCCCATGAGCGACCACGCCTGCCCGATGAACGACCAGATGAAGATCTGGATGACCACGTGGAGCACGTACTGGCGCATCCCGCCCATGGGAACGAAGGGGGCCGCGGCCAGCGCGACGAGGACGGCGAGGGCGAGGAGCCGGCCGGGGCTCACTGCCGCCGGGCCAGGATGCCGCCCGGCCGGGCGAACATCATCACGATGAAGAGGGCGAAGGCGATGACGTAGCCCATCTCCGTGGACCAGAGCACGCCGCCGACCGAGATGATCTCGCTCATGATGAAGGCGGCGATGAAGGCCCCGACCATGTTTCCCAGCCCGCCGAGGACGCAGATCATGAACGTGATGGGGCCGAAGGCGGCGCCGAAGTGCGGGTGCACCGAGTACTGGATGCTCAGGAGGGCTGCCGCCACCCCCGCCATCGCGCCCCCCACCGCGGAGGTCACGATGTACACGCGCTGGGGGTCGGCGCCCATGAGGGCCATCGCGCCCCGGTCCTGGGAGACGGCGCGGATCGCCGTGCCGATGTAGGTGCGGGTGAGGAAGAGGTAGAGGCCCACCATGGCCAGGATGGCCAGCCCGAAGGCGACGAGGCGGGCGAACGAGAGGAACATCCCGCCGACCTCGATGATCGGCAGGGTCAGGCGGACCGAGCGGTGATCGGTGGTCCACAGGAACGTCGCGAACGACTGGATGAAGAAGAGCAGCCCGCCGGTGGCGAGCAGCTGGTTGATGGGCGGGCTGTCGAGGATGGGCGTGATGATCAGCACGTGGACGAGCACGCCGAGGACGACACCCAGCCCCACCCCGGCCAGCGCGCCCAGCCAGATCGGCCAGCCGTAGACCATGACGAGGAAGTAGACGAGGTACATCGAGAGCATGACGAGATCGACGTACGCGATCCAGACGATGTCGAGCACGCCGAAGATCAGGTTGAGCCCGAGGGCGAGGAGCGCCAAAACCCCCCCGAGCAGGATGCCGTTGACCGCCGCCTCGGCGAGGAAGATCGGGTCGATCACAGGCCCACGTACGCCTTCCTGACGAAGTCCTGCTCGCTGAGCTCGTCGGCCCGCCCCTCCATCCGGATCCGGCCCACCTCCAGCAGGTAGGCGCGGTCCACCAGCTTGAGCACCTGGCGAACGTTCTGCTCGACGATGAGGATCGTGTAGCCCTCCTCGCGGATCTTGCGGATCAGGTCGAACAGCCGCAGGACCATCACCGGCGCCAGCCCCATGGACGGCTCGTCGAACAGGATGAGCTTGGGGCGCGACATGAGGGCGCGCCCGATGGCCAGCATCTGCTGCTCGCCGCCAGAGAGGCTGCCCGCGCGCTGCTGCCGCCGCTCGGCGAGCACGGGGAAGAGGGCGTGGACGCGCTCCAGGGTCTCGGCGAACGTGCGGCGGGCGGCCGGCAGGAACGCGCCCATCCGGAGATTCTCGGCGACGGTGAGCGCCGGGAAGAGGCGACGCCCCTCGGGCACGTGGGCGATCCCCCGGGCGACCACCTCGTGCGGCGGCCGCCCGGTGAGCGGCGTGGACTCGAAGGCGAGCGTGCCCGTCCGGGGCGCGATCACGCCGGAGATCACCCGCAGCAGCGTCGTCTTGCCGGCGCCGTTGGGGCCGACCACGGCGACGGCCTCCCCGCGCTCCACCCGGAGGCTCACGGCCCAGAGCGCGGTGAAGTGGCCGTAGCCGGCGGTCACCTCGTGCAGCGCGAGCATCGGGGGCGGGGGCGTCACCGGCGCCGTCACGTGAGCACGATGGGCTCGCCCAGGTAGGCCTCGATCACGCGGGGGTCCGCGGCGACATCCAGCGGCCGCCCCTCCGCGATCTTCTCGCCGTGGTCGAGCACGACGACGCGATCCACCACCCGCGTGAGCGTGGCCATGATGTGCTCGACCCACACGATGGTCACCCCCAGCTCGCCGCGCACGCGCCGCAGCATGTCCGCCGCCGTCGCCATCTCGGCGGGGTCGAGGCCGCCGAGGCTCTCGTCGGCGAGGAGGAGCCGGGGCCCGGTGGCGAGGGCCCGCGCCAGCTCCAGCTTCTTGAGCCCGCCGGCGCCGAGCAGGGTCGTCGGCGCCGCGGGATCGGCGGGCAGCCCCACCATCTCGAGGATCTTGGTCGCCCGGACCCGGGCCGAGGCCTCGCTGCCCGCGCGGTCGGTGCCGTAGTGGGCGGCGACGGCGACGTTCTCGAGGATCGAGAGCTTGCGGAACGGGCGGGGGATCTGGAAGGTGCGGGCGAGGCCGCGGTGGCAGACGACGTCCGGGGTGACGCCGGCCAGCTCCTTGCCGAGGAAGCGGATGGAGCCGGCGGTGGGGGCGAGCGCCCCCGAGATGCAGTTGAAGGCGGTCGTCTTGCCCGAGCCGTTGGGACCGATGAGGCCCAGGATCTCGCCCTCTCCGACCTCGAAGGAGACGTCGTTCAGCGCGGTGAATCCGCCGAACCGCTTGGTCAATCCGGTGACCGTGAGCACGGGCGCGGGACGGGCGGCGCCCGGACGGCGTGCGCCGTCGCGGGCGCCGCCGAGCGGCTACCGGATCCCGAGCGGCGAGGAGGCCGGCAGGGGCAGCACCGGGTTCGCCGTCTGGACCGACTTCGGATAGACGAGCTCGAACTTGCCTTCCTGGACCTGGAACACGGCGGGGAACGCCCGCTCGTTCTGCCCGCGCAGGGGATGGCCGGCCCCGAAGAACTTCACCCCGTAGCCCTGCATGGTGCCGCCCTCGGGGATGTCGGTCTCCCGGGCCGCCTTGGCCAGGGCGTCCGCCGACCAGCCGCCGTGCTTCTGGATGGCGCGCGGCAGCACGTCGTCGAGCAGGATCCACAGGTTGTTGAAGCCCATCGAGACGTGCGGCGCGATGGCGGCCACCGGCGTCGCCTTGTCGAACTGCGCCTGGTAGCGCTTCACCATCTCGTCGGTCATCTTCGCCGCGTCGGGCTTGACCTGCTTGGTGATCAGCTGGGAGGCGATGGGGTCGACGGTGTGGAAGAACTCCACCTCCTTGCCGAACGCCTCCTTCAGCTTGTCGAGCTGGCTGTGGCCGGCGCCGTGGCCCACGTAGGCGCGCACCCGGAGCCCCTGCTCCTTCGCCTGCCGCAGGAACAGCGTGATGTCGGGGTTGTAGCCGGTGTGGAAGAGCACGTCCGGCCGCGCGGCGCGCAGCTTCGTGACGAGCGACGAGAGGTCTGGGGCCTGGACCGAGTAGCCCTCCTTGAGCACCACCTGCATGCCGAGCTTCTTGGCCTCGGTCTCGTTAGAGGCCGCCACGCCCGCCCCGTACGGGCCGTCCTCGTAGATGATCGCCACCCGCAGGTCCTTGGGCGCCTTCTTCAGCCGGTCCTGGGTGTAGGCGCCGATGTACTGCACGGAGAGCTCGCCGAACATGCTGCTGCTGGCCTGCGGGCGGAAAGTGTACTCGAGGTTCCGGCCCTTGAAGACCGCGTCGGAAATGGCGGTGGTGATCCAGAGGAACTTCTTCTGCCGGTCGACCTTCTCGGCCAGCGGCACCGCGTGGGCGCTCGAGTAGACGCCGGCGAGGATGTCGACCTTCTCGACGTTCAGCAGCCGCTCCGCCTCGTTGATGGCGACCTCGGCCTTGGACTGGCTGTCGCCGTCCACCTGGACGATCTTGTACTTCCCGAGCACGCCCCCGCGCTCGTTGAAGTAGTCGATGATCATCTTGGCGCCGCGCCAGCAGTTGAGGGAGCCCGCGGCGGAGAACGGCCCGGAGTGGTCGAAGAGGACGCCGATCTTGATCGTCTGGCCCTGCGCGTCCGCGGCGGGCGGCGGGCCAGCGGTGAAGGCCACGGCGGCGACGAGGAGCAACGCCAGGGCGACGCGCAACGATCTCATGGCGGCGAGACCTCCTGGGCGAAAGGTGGGCGTAAAGGTAGCACGGCGCCCGGAGCCGAGAAAGGCCCCCGGCCGCTCACGCCGGCGCGCCCGTCCGCCGGGCCCCCCGGCCGCAGGAGGGCGGCCACGGCGCGCACGGACTCGCCGCGCCGGGCGGGGTGGATCGCGCGGCGCTGCCC
Organism: Candidatus Methylomirabilota bacterium; assembly: GCA_025922915.1. Classification (GTDB taxonomy): domain Bacteria; phylum Methylomirabilota; class Methylomirabilia; order Rokubacteriales; family CSP1-6; genus JAICGY01. Next base: position 26,532 of record JAICGY010000006.1, read on the forward strand.
TCCCGGGCGGCGCGCGCGCGCGCCTCCTCGACGGCGACGGGGGCGAGGATCGACGCCGACGGCGTCGTAGCCGCGGCGGGTGAGGAGGCGGACGTCGTGGCCGCGCCCGCACCCGGGCACGACCACGCGCCCGGGCGGGGCGGTGTCGTGTCGAGGAAGTCGGCGAGGGGCGGCGCCGGGCCTCCCAGCTCCCGTCGCCGCGCGGCGCGCAGAGATCCTCCAAACTCGGGGGCGCTCACACGGGCCATGCCACGCCCTCGAAGCTCGGGATGGCGCGCTCGGCGCCGGCGGCGACGAGCTCGTCCGCGACGTGGGCCGTCGTTACGCCGACCACGCGCATGCCGGCGCGGCGCGCGGCCTGGATGCCGACCAGCGAGTCCTCGAACACGACGCACGCCGCCGGCGGCAGGCCGAGCTTCCCGGCCGCGCTGAGGTAGACCTCCGGGTCCGGCTTGCCCCACCGGACGTCCTCCGCCGCCACCACGACGTCGAAGTGCACGCGCAGCCCGACCTCCGCCAGCAGCGACTCGACGTCCCGGCGGGAGGCCGACGTGGCGACCGCGCGCGGCACCGCCTTGCGCGCGAGCCCGGCGACGAAGTCGGCCACCCCCGGGATCGCGAGCATGCCCCGCCGCGCTAGGCGCGCGTAGTGCTCGCGCTTGCGCTCCGCGAGGCGGTGCGCGTCGGCGGCGTCCAGCTCGCGGCCGAGCAGGAGCGGCACCGCCTCCTCCGCGGGCCGGCCGATCGTCAGGCGCCAGGCGTCGGGTGGCGACTCCACGCCGAGATCGGCGAGGAGCGCCTGCCAGGCCTCGCGGTGGTGGACGCCGGAGTCGATGAGCACGCCGTCCATGTCGAAGACGACGGCCGCCGTCCCGGGCTTCGTCATGCGCGGAGACGGTAGAGCGGCGCGAGGGCGCGAAAGGCCTCGAGGGCGGCGGCGCGGTACTGCGACTCGGTCCAGCGCGCGGCCTCCTCCGAGGGCACGGCGCGGCCGATCACGAGCTGACCGTCCCGCGTCCGGATGATCTCGTCGGCGAGCTCCTGGATCTGCTGCGGCGAGAGGTCGGCGAGGAGAGCGGCCGGCTGCTCGTCGTGCTCGTTCTTGAACCACGCCAGGCCGCGGATGCGGCGGAGCACGGGCCCGAGCCGGCCGGCGCTCCGGCGCCACCCGGCGACCCAGCGCTTCTTGTCGGCGTGCTCGGGCCCCACCTCGAACAGGAAGCGCACGCAGTGCCGGGAGACGGCCACCTTGAAGTGCGGGTGCTTCTTGTAGCCCCGGGCGTCCGGGCCGAACGCCACCCAGGTGTCATCGGGCGCATTCACCGTGCGCCGGGCGTGCCGGGCGACGTGGGCGAAGGTCGGCGCCCCCGTGGCGCGGCCGATGCCGGGCGCGAGCGCGTGGCCGAACGCGTCGAGCCGCGGGCGGAGGCGCGTGCGGATCTCCGCCATGCGCGGCTGGAAACCCTTGACGTCGAACACCTTGAAGTCGGCGAGGCTGAAGCTCGCAGCAGGCATCGGCGCTCTCCTGGTCAGCGGCGGGGCCGGGGGGCGGACACGCGGCGTCTCATGACAGGTCGAGCGGGAAGATGGGGCGGCGCACGTGCGCGAACGGGAACCGCGCGAGGTTCGACGAGGACAGGCCGGGAGCGTCCACCTCCAGGATGGCCCGCACGATCGGCTCGAAGGCCGCGCGGTAATGGATGGTGGACTTCACGACGAGGATCTTCTCGGCGCCGGGATCGATGCCGGCGATGCGGATCATCTCGGGGTCGAGGGCCTGCCGGCGGTGCGAGACGAGGATGACCTTCACCCCGTCGACCTCGAGCACGGCGGTCGGGCCGAGCCGCCCCTCGAGATTCCGGTTCATCGGGCCGCGGTAGA
>JAICGY010000007.1 GCA_025922915.1 Candidatus Methylomirabilota bacterium
AGACCAGGTAGCCGGCGTCGACGATGGCGCGGGTCACGTCCGCGGGCGCCTTGTGCCAGTGGAACACCGCGCGCTCGATGCCGTGCCGTCGGAGCGCCTCCAGCGCGCCGCCCGCCGCCCCGTGCGGCGCGTGCAGGGTGACCGCGAGGTCGTAGCGGGAGGCCAGCGCCAGCAGCCGGTCGAGCCGGGCGCGCGCCCGGACCATGCGGCGGACGGCGTCGGGGTTGCCCTCGAGGGAGTACCACGGCAGGCCGATCTCCCCGAGGGCGACGAGGCGCGCGTGGTGGCGCCGCACCTGCTCCTCCACGCGCTCGAGGTCCTCGTCGTCGAGGTGGCGCCAGTCCGGGTGGAAGCCGAGACACGCCCACACGCTCTTGGGCGCCGCCTCCGCGGCGGCCAGCGTCCGCGCGTTCGACGCCGCGTCGCAGCCGACGCCGACCACCCCCCAGACGTCCTCCAGCGCGGCCCGCCGCAGCGTCTCCCGCAGGTCGTCGAAGGCCACGTCGTGCAGGTGGCAATGGCTGTCGATGATCATCGTGGCCCCCTCAGTCGCCTGCCACCACCATGCGCCCGACCAGCAGCGTCGGCGCCGCCGTGCGGTCGCGCAGGACGAGGTCGTTGCCCACGCCCTCCACCGCCGCCAGCATCTCGAGCAGGTTGCCCGCCACCGTGACCTCCTGGACGGGATAGGCGAGCGCGCCGCCCTCGATCCACAGGCCCGCCGCGCCGCGCGAGTAGTCGCCGGTGACGCCGTTCACGCCGAAGCCGATGAGCTCGGTCACGTACAGGCCGCGCCCGACCGACCGGATCAGGTCCTCCGGGGACGCGGCCCCCGGCTGCAGCACCAGGTTCGTGGTCGTCACCCCGACGCCGCTGCCGTCGCGGGCGGCGTGGTGCGTGGACGCCATCCCGAGCTTCCGCGCGCTGTAGCTGTCGAGCAGGTAGGACGCGAGGACGCCCCCGTCGACGAGCACGGTCCGCCCGGTGGCGAGCCCCTCGCCGTCGAACGGCCGCGAGCCGAGCGCGCGCGGGATGCGGCCGTCGTCGACGATCGTGACGAGCGGCGAGCCGATCCGCGTGCCGAGCCGGTCGAGCAGGAACGAGGCGCGTCGGTAGAGGCTGGGCCCGGAAGCCGCGCCCGCGATCGCGCGCACGAGGCTGGCCGCCGTGTCGGGGTCGAAGATGACCGGGACCTCGGCCGTCTTCACCTTGCGTCCGCCGAGACGCCGCACCGTGCGCGCGGCCGCCGTCCGCCCGATCGACTCCGGCGCTTCCAGCGCGGCGCGCCGGCGCGCCGCCGAGTACCAGGAGTCGCGCTGCATCTCGCCGTCGGCGGCCGCCACCGGCGACACCGACAGGCCGAACGACGAGGTGGCGTAGCCGCGGGCGAAGCCGTGCGAGGTCGCGTAGACGTAGTGCCCGCGGCGATCCCAGGCCTCGGCGCCCTCGGAGTTGGTGATGCGGGGATCGGCCTCGAGGGCGGCGGCCTCCGCGCGCCGGGCCAGCGCGATCTTGTCCTCGGGGGCCAGGTCGGGCGCGTCGTCCCACAGCTCGAGGTCCGGGATCTCGGCGGCGAGCGTCGCCGGGTCGGGCAGCCCCGCGCAGGGGTCCTCGGCGGTGACGCGGGCGAGCGCCGTGGCCTCGTCCACCACCCGCTCCAGCGAGGCCCGCGAGAGATCGGACGTCGAGGCGGCCGCCGACGATCGCCCCGCGAAGACGCGCAGCGACAGCCGCTGCTCCCGGGAGTGGGTGACGGTGTCGACCTGCCCCAGCCGCACCGAGGCCGAGAAGGACTGCTCCTCGACCAGGAAGCCGTCCGCCTCCGTGGCTCCGCGGGCGAGGGCCCGCTTCAGGACGTCGACGAGGAGATCGGGGCGAGCGGTCTCGCCGCTCACACCTGCGTCCCGCCGACGGTCATCCCGTCGATGCGAATGGTGGGCAGCCCCACCCCGACCGGCACCGACTGCCCGTCCTTGCCGCAGGTGCCGATGCCCTCGTCCAGCGCCAGGTCGCGCCCCACGCGCGTCACCCGCGTCAGCGCGTCGGGGCCGTTGCCGATGAGCGTGGCTCCCTTGACCGGCGCCGTGATCCGGCCGTCCTCGATGAGGTAAGCCTCGCTCGCCGAGAAGACGAACTTGCCGCTCGTGATGTCGACCTGCCCGCCCCCGAAGGCGACCGCGTAGAGCCCGCTCCGGACGGAGCGCAGGATGTCCGCGGGGTCGTCCTCGCCGGCCAGCATGAAGGTGTTCGTCATGCGCGGCAGCGGCGGGTGGGCGTAGGACTCGCGGCGGCCGTTGCCGGTGGGCGGCATCCCCATGAGCCGCGCATTCAGGCGGTCCTGCATGTAACCGGTCAGCACCCCGCGCTCGATGAGGACGGTGCGCCCGGTCGGCGTGCCCTCGTCGTCCACGTTCAGCGAGCCGCGTCGGTTGGGCATCGTCCCGTCGTCCACCACGGTGACGAGCTCGGAGGCGACCTTCTGGCCCAGCCGGCCGGCGAAGGCGGACACGCCCTTCCGGTTGAAGTCGCCCTCGAGCCCGTGCCCGACCGCCTCGTGGAGCAGGATGCCGGGCCAGCCGGGGCCCAGCACGACCGTCATGGTGGCCGCCGGCGCGTCGACGGCGCGCAGCTTGAGCACGGCCTGCCGGGCCGCCTCGCCCGCGAACCGCTTCCAGCGCTGCTCCTCGAGGAAGAAGTCGAACGGGACCCGCCCCCCGCCGCCGTAGGCGCCGATCTCGCGACGCGTCCCCTCCTCCGCGATGACGGTGACGCTGAGCCGCGTGAGCGGGCGCACGTCGCCGACGGTCCAGCCGGACGCGGTGGCGATCAGCATCACGACCTCCTCGCTGGCCAGCGTCGCGATCACCTGGCGGACGCGCGGGTCGGCCTCGCGGGCGGCGGCGTCGACCTTCCGCAGCAGGTCCAGCTTGCGCGCCAGGTCCGTGACGATCGGCGGTTCCGGCAGCGTGTACAGGTCGTGCGGCCGCCCGCGGCCGGCGACCGCGACCACCCCCGAGCGGCTCGAGGCGTCGGCGATGGCCCGCGCCTGGCGCGCCGCCTCCTCGAGGTTCGGCAGCGAGATGTCGTCGGTGTGCGCGTAGCCCGTGCGCACGTCGGCCTGCGCCCGGACGCCCGCCCCCTGGCTGACGTGCCGCGAGGCCTTCTTGACGACGTTCTCCTCGAGGACCAGCTCCTCGTTGACACGGTACTCGAGGTAGAGGTCGGCATCGTCCACGCGGCCGGCGAGGCTGCCGCCGAGGAGGCGCTCCATCGCGGCCGGCGTGACATCGAAGCGATCGGCGAAGAACCGTTCCGGGGACATCCGCGCGAGCGCCGTCATTTTCGAGATCTCCCGGGTGACTTCGGCGGGGCCCAATGCTAGCGCGGCAGGTGCCGCGCGCCAAACTTTTCCAGCCCCCTCATTGTATCGGGCCCGAGAAGCCCCCGGCCGCCCGCAAGATCTGCGCTCAGTCCGACTCCTGGAAGGCCTGGACGATCTCGTGCACCCGCCGCAGACCCACCATCAGGGACGGCCCCGGTGACAGGATGTCCTCGCCGGGGATCTCGTGGATCTGCCCGCTCGCGACCGCCGCCACGTCGGCCCATCCCGGCCGGGCCAGGACGACGGCGAGGTCCACCGGCTTGCCGCACCAGGAGGCGAGGATGATCTCGGGGTTGCGCCGCACGACCTCCTCCGGGGTCACGACCCGGGCCGCGGCGCCCCGGCGGTCGCGCAGCTCGGCGAACACGTCGCGCCCGCCCGCGATCTCGATCAGCTCGGACACCCAGCGGATCCCGACGATCAGCGGGTCCATCCACTCCTCGAAGTAGACCCGGGGCCGGTCCGGCCAGCTCGACGAGTACTCCCGAACCTGGGTGATCTCGTCGCGCATGTCGCCGACGAGCCCCTGCGCCTCCTCGGGGCGTCCGATGGCCCCGCCGATCACGAGGATCGCCTGCAGCACCTCGTCGAGCGAGCGCTGGTTCGTGCAGAGCACGCCGACGCCGGCCCCGACCAGCTCGGCCACGACGTCGCGCTGCAGGTCGGAGAACGCGAGCACGAGGTCGGGCGCGAGGTCGAGGATGCGGTCCAGCCGGAACGTCGTGAACCCGCCCACGCGGGCCCGGTCCCGTGCCGCCTCCGGCCGGCGCACGGTGCCGGGCACGCCGACCACGCGGTCGCCGGCCCCGAGCCGGAAGCAGATCTCCGCCGTCTCCGCGGTCAAGCAGACGATGCGCTGCGGGAAGTCGACGCCGGTCTTGCCGTACACCGGAAGCCACCCGGCGGCGCGTCACGCCGCGCCGTCGTAGACCTCCTGCCGGGCGATCCCGCGCTGGAAGGCGAGATACTGCTCGCGCGTCATCGGCGGGCGGGCGTCCCGGAGCACCTCGCGCGCGCCCGCGCCGCCGTCGGCGAGGAGATCGACGACCATCGCCGCCAGGTGCTTGGCGATGCCGACGTAGGCCAGCGTGCGGTCGACGATCTCGTAGTCGGCGGCGTGGCCGGTCCCGCGGGCGCCGCCCATGTAGGGATGGAGCACCGGCATCACCATGCTGAGGTCGCCCATGTCGGTCGAGCCCGTGCGATGGCCGATCTGCCGGTAGTGCTCGGCGCCCACGAGCGCCTCCGCGTTCTCCCGGAACATCCGCGTCAGGGTGGGATCGCACGTCATCGGCATGTAGCCGGGCAGCGTCTCGATCTCGACCCGCGCCCCCAGCGCGAGGGCGCCGGCGCGGAGCGCCCGGTCGACCTTGCGGTTGGCGGCGAGGATCGCGTCCACCGTGCGACCGCGCACGTACGTCTCGAGCCGCACCTCGCCCGGGATCACGTTCACCTGCGAGCCGCCGTGGGTGATGATCGGGTGGACGCGGATCGTGTCCTCGTCCCGGAAGGTCTCGCGCAGGGCGTTGATCGCGGCGAGGCCGATCTGGGCTGCGTAGAGCGCGTTGATCCCCATGTGCGGGGCGCCGCCCGCGTGCGCGGCGCGGCCGAGGTAGCGGACCGTCTTCACGATGCAGCCGTTGTTGGAGGCGGGAACGCCGGCCTTGCCGTCCTCGGCGCGGGAGGTGGTGTGGATCATCATGGCCATGTCCACGTCGTCGAAGTGGCCGAGCCGCAGCAGCTCGGGCTTGCCCCCCAGGAACTCCAGCCGGCCCGCGCGGGCCTGGGTCACCCGCCACTCGATGTCGCCGTACTCCTCGGCGGGGACGGCGAAGAAGACCACGCGCCCCGCGAGGTGGTCGAGGGCCCGCGCGTCGAGCAGGCCCATGGCGGCGCCGAGCAGCCCGGCGATCTGCGCGTTGTGGCCGCACGCGTGGGCGGCGCCGGTCGCGGGATCGGCTCCGGGGTGCCCGGCCACGACCAGCCCGTCCAGCTCGCCGAGCAGGGCGAAGGTCGGGCCGTCGCCGGCGCGGCCGGCGGCGTCGGCGCGCACGCCGGTGAGGGCCAGCCCGCCCTTCGGGGCCAGACCGATGCGCGCCAGCGTCTCCTCGACCAGGCGCGCCGTCTTGACCTCCTTGAAGCCGAGCTCGGGGTGCGTCCGGATCTGCTCGCCGAGGCCGATGATCTCCTCGGCCCGCCCGTCGATCGCCGCGTACACCCGCTGCTTGAGGTCGCTCTTCGTCATGTCGGCACTCTCCGTGACCCCGATTCTATCCCGGCTTGCCGCGGGCGGCGGCGAGGTGCGACCATGCCGCCCACGGAGGGTCCGATGAGCGAACGACCGTTCTTCCAGGACGTGGTGACGACGGAGCGCGAGCTGCGCGCCGTGCTGGGCCAGCCGAGCGAGCGGGCGCGGCTGAAGGAGCGCACGACGCTCGACGGGCACTGCCGCGCCTTCATCGCCCGCTCGCCGTTCCTGCTGCTCGCCACCGCGAGCGCCGCCGGCCGCTGCGACGTGTCGCCGAAGGGCGACCCCCCGGGGTTCGTGCGGGTGCTGGACGACACGCACCTGCTGATCCCCGACCGTCCGGGCAACCGGCGGCTGGACGGCATGCGCAACATCCTGGAATCCGGCCACGCCGGCGTCATCTTCCTGGTCCCCGGACGGGAGGAGACGCTCCGCGTCAACGGCCGGGCGTGGATCGTGCGCGACCCCGACCTCCTGGCGCCCCTGGCCGTGCAGGGCAAGCGGCCGGTCTACGGCATCGGCCTCGAGGTCGAGGAGGTCTTCTTCCACTGCGCGCGGGCCTTCATGCGCTCGGGGCTGTGGCAGCCCGCGGGCTGGCCGACCCCCGAGGCGCTGCCGTCGATGGCGTGCGTCCTGTGGGACCAGCTGCCGACCCGGCCGGCGGCGAGCCTCGAGGAGTACGAGCAGGAGTCGGCGCGCAGCCTGCGCACGCTCTACTGACGCGTGCCACCCGGGCCGTGCGCGCGCCGCCGGCGCCCCCCGATGTTGACGCTCCTCCGGAGGAGGGTTTATCTTCCACGCCTGTGCGACACGCCGATGCGGCGGGGAGGCGCCCGGAGCGCCGGCGACATGCGGACACGAGCAATGGCGAGACCTGAGCACCCCGGCGTCGGGCGGATCCTTCTCGTGCTCGGGGCCTTCCTGATCGTGGGCGTCCCGATGGTGGCGGTCGTGTGGAACGCCGTGAACAGGGCCGTGGCCGGCGACGTCGGCCAGCTGCTCGTCGCCGCGCCCCTCCTGCTCGTCTTCGTCGGCTTCCTGTTCCTGTTCGGTCGCGGGGTCCAGTGGCTCGAGCGCCGGCCCTGACGGGAACGGCGGCGCGGGCATGACCGACGAGACCCGGTCCGACGCCCCCGCCACCGGCTCGCCGTCGCCGCGGGACACGGAGATCGCGCCCGAGGAGGAGCCCGTCGTGACCGGCGCCCTCTTCCTCTCGATGGTGATGCTGATGCTCATCGCCGGCGCCTGGGTCGTGATGTTCCTCACCCTGCTCGACCGGTGACGATGAAGGTCCACACCTACGAGCGCGCGTTCCTCTGGCTCGGGGCCATCGTGCTCGTGGCCTGCCTGGTCGCGCTCCTCTATGGCTCGCTCGGCCTCGACATCCACCTGCCGAGTCGCGCCGGCGCGATCGATCCGCAGCAGGTCGCGTCCACGCCGCCGTTCGACCAGCCGGGGGTCCGTCAGATCGGCCCCAACCAGTACGAGGCCGTCATGATCGGCCGGATCTGGAGCTTCACCCCGGCCGTCATCGAGGTGCCGGCGGGAGCGGAGGTCACCTTCACGCTGACGACGCCCGACGTCATCCACGGCTTCCACGTGGAAGGCACCCGCGTGAACATGATGCTGATCCCGGGGCAGATCACGCGGAACCGGTACCGCTTCGAGCGCCCGGGGGAGTACACGATCATCTGTCACGAGTACTGTGGCGTCGGCCACCACACCATGTACGGCAAGGTGATCGTGAAATGAGGGCGACGCCCACCGTGCTCGACCCGGCCGGGTTCGACCTGCCGGAGTCCCAGAGGCGCTGGCTGCGGTGGACCATCTACATCGGCTACGTGGCGCTCACGGCGGGGATCTTCCACGGGCTGGCCCAGGCCCTGTCGTACGCCAACATCGACATCCTGCGCTTCTTCCCGGGCCTGCGAGGATACTACCAGGGGCTGACGGCCCACGGGGTGGCCAACGCCATCGTCTTCACGTTTGCCTTCTCCAACGGGTTCCTTCCCCTCATGACCGCGCGGGCGCTGGGCCGGCCCCTCGTCGGAGGGCTCGTGCAGGCGACGTGTGTCGTCCTTCTGGCCGGCAATCTCCTGGTGATCTACGCGGTCGTAACCAACCAGGCCAGCGTCCTCTACACCTCGTACGCCCCGCTCCAGGCGCACTGGACCTACTATCTGGGCCTCGTGCTCATCGTCGTCAGCACCTGGCTCGCGCTGGTCAACATGCTCGTCGTCTACCGGCGCTGGCGGCGCGACCATCCCGCGGCGCGCATCCCGCTCCTCGGCCACATCGCCGTGGTCAGCTACGTGATGTGGTTCCTCGCGTCGCTGCCGATCGCGGTCTCGTTCCTGGGCTTCCTGCTGCCGTGGTCGCTGGGGCTCATGGAGAAGGTCGATCCTCTGCTGACGCGCACGCTCTTCTGGTTCACCGGACACGCCATCGTCTACGCGTGGTTGCTCCCCGCGTACGTGTCCTGGTACGCCCTCGTGCCGCGGCAGGCGGGGGGCAAGCTCATCAGCGACTCCTACACGCGGATCGTCTTCATCCTGTTCCTGCTCCTGTCCATTCCCACCGGCTTCCACCACCAGTACACGGATCCCGGCGTCCCGGAGGCGATCAAGGCGGTGCACGCCGTGCTGACCTTCGGCGTCTTCTTCCCGAGCCTCGCCACCGCGTTCTCGGTGGTCGCCGCGCTCGAGATCGGCGGCCGAGCCCGGGGCGGGCGCGGGCTCCTGGGATGGGTGACGAAGCTGCCCTGGGGCGATCCCTCGCTCGCCGCCCAGATGCTGGCGATGCTGACCTTCGTGTTCGGCGGCATCAGCGGGCTCATCAACGCGAGCTTCACGATGAACCAGGTCATCCACAACACCACGTGGGTCCCCGGCCACTTCCACCTGACGGTCGGGAGCGCGGTGACCCTGACGCACATGGGAGTGGCCTTCTGGCTCATCCCGTACCTGACCGGCCGCGGCCTCTGGAGCCGCGGCCAGGCTCTCACGTCGGCCTGGGTCTACACGGTCGGCGTCCTCATCTTCGCGCGAGGCATGATCTCGGCGGGGCTGGCCGGGATGCCGCGGCGGACGTTCCGGGTCGCCGCCGCCTACAGCAACCCCGACTGGGACTGGGGCGGCATGTTGACCGGCATCGGCGGCACGCTGATGTTCTTCGGCATCGCGCAGTTCTTCATCGTCATCGCCATGACTGCCCTGGCCGGCGCGCGTGGCGCGCACCCGAAGGACGTCCCCGTCTCGGAGACGCTGACGGCCCCTGCCTCGACCGGGTGGGAGCGCCATCTCGACCGCCTGGGCGTCTGGGTCGCCGTGACGATCGCCCTGTGCGTGATCGCCTACGGGCCCTTCCTGGCGATGTATCTGCCGGCCCGTCTCGTGTCCCCGGGGTTCAGGCTCTTCTAGGTCCTGCCGGAGGTGACGGCCGGCGAGGCGGCGGGCGTGAGCCCCGTAGCCCGGCGGCGAGCAGCGGTGACAGCGCGAGCACGACGAGCCCGATGGGCAAGAGCCCGCCGCGCCGCAGGTCGAAGTCGGCGAGCACCCGCTCCCAGGAGTCCCGGAGGACGACGCGGCCCAGGAAGAGCTCGAAGCCGAGCGTGAGCACGACCCACACCAGGCCCACGGCCACCATCGAGCCGACCGAGACGAGACCGAGCCAGCGGATGAAGGCGGCGACGATCAGGACGACGATCACGCTGCCGGTGAACACGGCGATCTGCCGTGCTCGGAAGTCGCCGACGATCGGCGCGAGCAGGACCGAGCGCAGGGCCCCGTGGATGGTTTCCGCGGCCATCACGACGAGCCAGACGACCAGGGGGCGGAGGCACCGGGTACCGATCACGGCTCCAGGGGCAGGGTACAGGGCGCGAGCCCGACGGCGCCGGTCAGGGGCGCAGGAAGCGATCGGGCAGGAAGGCCTTCAGCTCGGGCGACGGGCGGTGACCGGTCATGCACTCGCTCATGAGCCGCGCCGTGATCGGGGCGAGCAGGATGCCGTTGCGATAGTGGGCGGTGGCCACGTACAGCCCCTCGACGCCGGGCCACGGCCCCAGGATCGGCATGCCGTCCGGCGCCCAGGGCCGGAAGCCGAACCAGGTCCGGCTGATGGAGAGGCCGCCCAGGCCGGGCACGAGGGCGAGCGCGGCCGCGAGCAGGCCTCCGATGCCCTGGGCGGTGACCTCGCGCTTGAAGCCGACCCGCTCCACGGTGGCGCCAACCAGCAGCTCGCCGGACGGGCGCGGCACGAGGTAGACGTCCTCGGCGTGGATGGCGTGCGTCACGACGGGCGGCACGTGCGTCAGCGCCAGCATCTGCCCGCGGCGCGGCTCCACCGGCAGCCGGGCCCCGAACGTGCCGGCCAGCTGCGCCGTCCACGCTCCGGTGGCGAGGAGGACGGCATCGGTGTCGAGCAGGTCGCCGTCGGCGACGACGCCGCGCACCCGGCCGGCCTCGATCGCCACGCGTGTGACGGCCACGCCGGAGTGGAGCGCCACGCCGGCGGCCACCGCCGCCTGGGCGTAGGCGACCACGAGCCGCTGGTTGTTCACCCAGTGATCACCGCGCACGAACATCGCGCCCCGGACCGTGCGGGCCAGTGCCGGCTCGTGCTCCCGCAGATCGGCGGCGTCCCACGCCTCGATCCCGAACACGCTGCTCTGCAACCGCGCCACGCGCGCGCCGGCCGCCCGCACCGCCTCGGTCGTCAGGAGCGGGTAGATCGTCCCGCGCGAGACGTACTCGACGTCGATGCCCGTGCGCCCGCGCAGCTCCTCGGCGACCTGGGGATAGAGCCGCCACGAGGCGATCGCCAGCCGCTCGAACGGCGACCCCGACGACTCGCCGAGCGGCGCCAGGATCCCGGCCGCCGCCCCCGAGGCCTCGGCGCCCGGGACGGCCCGCTCGAAGAGCGTGACCGCGCAGCCCGCCTTGGCCAGCTCGTACGCCGTCGCGCAGCCGATCACGCCGCCGCCGACGACGAGCACCTTCACGCCGCGAGCGCCTCCAGGAAGCGCCGGGTCGCCTCCCCCGGCGCGTCGGCGGCCAGGATGGCGGAGATGACGGCGACGCCCCGCGCGCCCGCCGCCCGCACCTCGGCCACGCGCGCGGGCGTCATCCCGCCGATCGCGACGACCGGCACGCGCAGGTGCCCCGCCACGCGCTCGAGCGCGGCGAGGCCCTGGGGCGGCCCGTACGCCCGCTTGGAGGGCGTGGCGTAGACGGGTCCGAAGACGACCCAGTCGGCGCCCTTCAGCTCGGCCTCCACGGCCTCCGCCAGCGAGTGGACGGAGGCGCCGATCCGCAGCCGCTTGTCGGCGACGGCGCGGATGTCCTCGATGTCCAGGGAGGCGGCCGTCCGCTGGACGGCGTCGGCGCCCACGGCGAGCGCCACGTCGACCCGGTCGTTCACGACGAGCCGCGTCCCGGTGTCGAGCGTGACGGTGCGGATGCGCCGGCAGAGGAAGGCGAGGTCGCCCGCGCCCAGGTCCTTCTCGCGCACCTGCACGCACGGCAGCCCTGCCGCGCAGCACTCGCTCACGACCGCGACCAGCTCCCGGCCGCGGGTCTGCGTCCGGTCGGTGACGAGGCAGAGGCTCAGCTCGTCCAATCGGGCAGCCCCTCGAGGGGCGAGGACGCGCTCGCGTAGAGCTTCTTGCCGATCCGGCCCGCGCGGTAGGCCAGCCGGCCGGCCTCGACGGCCAGCCGCATCGCCCGCGCCATGGCCACGGCGTCCCGGGCGCCCGCGATGGCGGTGTTCATGAGCACGCCGTCGCAGCCCAGCTCCATGGCGATCGCCGCGTCCGAGGCGGTGCCGACGCCGGCGTCCACGATGACCGGCACGGTGACCGTCTCGAGGATGATCTTGATGTTGTACGGGTTGCGGATGCCGAGCCCCGAGCCGATCGGGGCGCCGAGCGGCATGACGCACGCCGCGCCCGCATCCTGGAGCCGGCGGGCCGCCACCGGGTCGTCGTTGGTGTACGGCATGACCACGAAGCCGTCCCGGGCGAGCACGCGCGTCGCCTCGACGAGCTCCGGCACGTCCGGGAAGAGCGTGCGGGAGTCGCCGATGACCTCGAGCTTGACCATCTCGCCCATCCCGGCCTCGCGGGCCAGGTACGCGGTGCGGACGGCCTCGTCGGCGGTGTAGCAGCCGGCGGTGTTGGGCAGGAGCGTGTACCGCTTGGTGTCGATGTAGTCGAGGATGGACTCGCCGGTGCCGGGCAGGCTCACGCGGCGCACGGCCACCGTCACGATCTCGGCGCCGGCGGCCTCGTGCGCGTCCCGCATCACGTCGAGCGTGGCGTACTTGCCGGTGCCCACGATCAGGCGCGAGGTGAACTCCTTGCCGCCGAGAACCAGGGTGGTGTCCTGCATGATGCTCAGCCTCCTCCCATCGGGCGCACGATCTCGACGCGGTCGCCCTCGCGAAGCGTCACCGTCCCGTACGTGGATCTCGGCGTGACGTCGCGGTTGACGGCGACCGCGGTGTACTCGCGCGGCACGCCGAGCCGGGCCAGCAGCGCCTCGACGGTGAGGCCGTCCGCCACGTCCATCGCCTGCCCGTTGACGGTGATCTTCATCCTCGGCCGCGGCCCGAGACACGAACGGCCGCGCCCCTTCCAGGGTGCGGCCGCAGCGTCGCTCCGTCCGCCGTGTTCCCTTCGCTGGAATTACCCAGAGCAGGTTCGAGGGGTCCCGGGCCGCACCCGGTTCTCAGGAATCCTCCCCCCACGACGACGACCGGAGTATACACCCGCGCCGGCGCGGGCCGGGGCCGCTCAGTTCCTCACCCGGTGCAGCTGCACGTGCCGGTACATCCCCTCGACGTTCAGCGGGAACATCTGCTGGTACCCGCCCCACGCCTGGTACTTCGGCAGCGTGACCAGCGCCTTCACCTCGTCGAGGGACTTGCCCTCGCGGGCGTGCCGGAGCACCTCGTTGCGGAGGTCCTCCAAATACTCGCGGAACATCCCGACGTGCGCGCGCCGCCCGAGGGGGCCGTGCCCGGGCACCAGGACGTCGAAGTCCATCGCCTCGACCCGGCGCAGGGACTCGATCCAGTCCTCGATGTACGCGTCGGGGAAGTCGCGGAAGGCCACGCTCTCGACCGGGATGAAGTCGACGGCGAACAGCAGCCGCTCCTTCGGGAACCGCATGACGATCGAGTTGTCCGAGTGGTTCCGGCCGACCCAGGCGAGCTCCACGACCGTGCCGCCGAGCTCGACGGTCATGGCGTCCGTGAACGTGATCTGCGGCACCGCGGTCGGGCGCTTCTCCGCGACGATCGTCTCCTTCGCGCGGTGGTGGGCGACCACGATCGCGGTGTCGGCGAACACCTGGCCGCCCGCGATGTGATCCCGGTGGTCGTGGCTGTAGATCACGTAGCGGATGGGCCGGTCGAACCGGCGCCGGATCTCGTCCTTCAGCCACTGAGCCGCGTCGGCGTCGATGGGGTCGGTGGCGATGACCCCCGCCGGCGTGACCGCGAAGACCGAGTAGTGATTGTTGTTGCGGAACCGGTAGACCTCGCCCGCGATCCTCGAGATCTCGCGGACCGGCGCCTGGGACCCCGCGGGAAGCGCTGTCGCCAGCAGCGCGGCGACGGCCAGCACGACACCGACACGGAACGTGGATGGTCTCACCGTCGGCCTCCTCACGTGGCGCTCGCCACGGCGTCGAGCGCCCCGGGGTTCTCGAGCGACGAGAGGTCGCCCGGGGCCGCGCCCAGGTAGGTCGCGCGGATCACGCGCCGCATGATCTTCGCGCTCCGGGTCTTCGGCAGGTCGCGCGTGAACAGCACCTTCTCCGGCTTGAGGGCCTTGCCCATCGCCGCCGCGACGCGCTCCGTCAGCTCGGCGCGCAGCGGCTCGCCCGGCGCCTGCCCCGGGCGCAGCACGACGAAGCAGACGACGGCCTCCCCCTTGATCGGGTGCGGCACCCCGATCACGCCCGCCTCCGCCACCGCCGGGTGCCCGACGAGGACGGACTCGACCTCGGCCGGGCCCAGGCGCTTGCCCGCGATCTTGAGCGTGTCGTCCGAGCGTCCCTGGAGGAACCAGAACCCGTCGTCGTCCACGAACGCCCAGTCGCCGTGGACCCAGACGCCGGGCCAGCGCGACCAGTACGTCTCCTCATAGCGCCGGGGATCGCGCCAGAACCCGGCCGTCATCCCCGGCCACGGCTTGGTGATCACGAGCTCGCCCACCTGCCCGCGCACGGGCCGGCCGTCCTCGTCGTAGCAGTCGGCCGCCATGCCGGGGATCGGCCCCGCGAACGAGCAGGGCTTGAGGGGCGCCACCGGGAAGCAGCCGAGGATGCCGCCCGAGATCTCGGTGCCCCCCGTGTAGTTGATGATCGGCAGCCGTCCCCCGCCGACGTGATCGAAGAGCCAGCGGTAGGGCTCCGGGTTCCACGGCTCGCCGGTGGACGCCAGGATCCGGAGCGACGAGAGGTCGTGCGCCCGGGGGTGGGTTTCGCCGTGCGGCATGAGCCCGCGCACGGCCGTGGGCGAGAGGCCCATCACCGTCACCCGGTGGCGGGCCACGAGGGCCCACAGGCGGTCGGGCTTCGGGTGATCGGGCACGCCCTCGAAGAGGACCGCGGTGGCGCCGAGAAACAGCCCAGCCGTGACGAGCATCGGGCCCATCAGCCAGCCGAGGTCGGTGAGCCAGAAGAGCCGGTCGGACGGCCCGACGTCCATGCAGTAGGCGAAGTCGTGACCGGTCTTGAGGAGGAAGCCGCCGTGGGTGAGCACGGCGCCCTTCGGCCGCCCGGTGGTGCCCGACGTGTAGATGATCAAGCACGGGTGATCGGCGGCGACGGGCCGGGCCGGCGCGCTGTCCGGCTGGCCGGCGACGGCCTCGTGCCACCACCGGTCGCGCCCGGGCGTCCAGGGCAGGTCGCGGCCGAGCCGCCGGTGGACGAGCACCGCCTGCACGGACGGGCAAGCGGCGACCGCCTCGTCGGCGGTCTCCTTCATGCGGACGATCTGGCCGCGGCGCGGGAAGCCGTCGGCGGTGATCAGCACCTTCGCCTCGCAGTCGGCCAGCCGCGAGGCCACCGCCCCTGCCCCGAAGCCGGAGAAGCACGGCGTGTAGATCGCGCCGATGCGGGTCACGGCCAGCGTGGCGACCACGGCCTCGGGCGACATCGGCAGGAAGATCCCGACCCGGTCGCCCTCGCGGACGCCGAGGGCGCCCAGCGCGCCGGCCAGCCGGGCCACCTCGCGCCCGAGCTCGGCGTAGGTCAGCGTGCGCGACTGGCCGTCGTCGCCCTCCCACACGATCGCCGGCTGGTCGCCCCGGCCGGCCTCGACGTGGCGGTCGACGCAGTTGTCGGCGAAGTTCAGCCGGCCCCCGGGGAACCACGCCGGCCAGGCGATCCCGCGGGAGCCGTCCAGCACGCGCGCGTAGGGCTCGTTCCACCGCACCCCCAGGTCGCGCGCCACCGCGTCCCAGTACCACTCGAGGTCATCGAGCGCCCGCCGGCGCAGCGCGTCGAGCGAGGGCATGGCGTGCGCGCGCATGAGCCCGGTGATCCGCGCGCGCTCGATGACCTCGGGGGTGGGCCGCCAGATGATCTCGCCGGTGTCGGTCGTCATTCGGGTCGCCCCTGTCGTCGGGTGGTCACGTGCTCGCCTCTTGTGGTAATGATGCTGCCGCCATGGCCCACGTCCTGCTCGGGCGCGACGGCGCCGTCGCCACGCTCACCCTCGACCGTCCCGAGCGCCGCAACGCGCTCGGCGACGACCTGCTCGTGGACCTGGCCGCCGCCCTCCTCGAGCTGCGCGACGACGCGACCACCCGGGTGGTCGTCCTCACCGGCGCGCCGCCCGTATTCTCCGCCGGAGCGGATGCCGGGCTCAAGAGCAGCATGTCGGCCGAGGAGCGCCGCCTCGCCTTCGCCCGGCGCAAGAGCCAGTTCCGGCGGCTGTTCGAGCGGGCCTGCGGGCTGCTCGAGGGCCTGGAGCAGACCACCATCGCCATGATCAACGGCCACGCCATCGGGGGCGGCTGGGGCCTCACGCTGGCCTGCGACTTCCGCTGGGCGGCCGCCGAGGCGGCCTTCTGGATCCCCGAGGTCGACCTCGGAGTCCCCCTCGGCGTGGCCTCCACGGCCCGCTTCGTCCGCCTGGTCGGGCCCGCCCGGGCCAAGGAGATCATCATGGAGTGCCGGCGCTACACCGCGGCCGAGGCCCGGGACCTCGGGCTCGTGCACCGTGTCGTGCCGGCCGCCGAGCTCGGCAAGGGCGTCCAGGAGCACGCGGCGGCGATGGCGGCCAAGCCGTTCCGCGCGCTGGCCGAGGTGAAGGCGCGCATCGACGCGATCGCCCGCACCGGCATCCCCGAGGTCAACGCGCTGACCGAGGGGTTCCTGGACCGCGGCTGATGCTGGACGGGATCCGCGTCCTCGACCTCTCCCGCGTCATCGCCGGCCCCTACTGCGCCATGCTCATGGCCGACCTCGGCGCCGACGTGATCAAGGTCGAGCGCCCGGGGCGCGGCGACGACCTGCGGGCCCTCGGGGGCAAGGACGGCATGAGCGCCGCCTTCGCCGCCGTGAACCGCAGCAAGCGCGCGGTGGCGATCGACCTCCAGCGACCCGAGGGCGCCCGCCTGGCCTTCGAGCTCGCGCGGCGCGCCGACGTCGTCATCGAGAACTTCGTGCCGGGCGTGGCCGACCGGCTCGGCCTCGGCTACGCGGCCGTCAGTGCCGTGAACCCCGCCGTCGTCTACGCCTCCGTGAGCGGCTTCGGGCAGGACGGCCCCTACGCCCAGCGGCCCGGCTACAACACGATCGCGATGGGCATGGCCGGCCTGATGGCGCTCACCGGGATGCCCGGGCATCCACCGACGCGCCCGGGCGGCTCGCTGTCCGACCTCGCGGCCTCGCTCGTGGCCTTCGGCGCCGTGAACGCGGCGCTGGTGCAGCGCTTCCGCACGGGCCGCGGCCAGCACCTGGACGTGAGCCTCCTCGCCTCGACGCTCACGCTCCTGCCGGACCCGGTCGCGCTGTACTTCCAGTCCGGCGTGCGCCCCCCGCGCGCCGGGAACCGCAACCCGAACATCACGCCCGCCGAGGCCTTCCGCGCCAAGGACGGCTACGTCAACGTCGTCATCATGAACCCCGACCAGTACGCGCGCTTCTGCCGCGCGCTGGGCGACGACGGCCTGCGCACCGACCCGCGCTTCGCCGATAATGCCGGCCGGCTCGCCCACCACGGGGAGTTCAAGGCCCGGGTCGAGGAGGCGCTGGGGCGGGGCACGGTCGCCGAGTGGGTGGAGCGCCTGGTGGCGGCGGGCATCGCGTCGGGCCCGATCTACGAGTTCGACCAGGTGTTCGAGGACCCGCAGGTGAAGCACCTGGGCGCCGTGGTCGAGGTGGAGCAGCCGGGTCACGGCCCTGTGAAAATGCTTTCCTTCCCCTTCAGGGCCGGTGGTGTCACACCGCCCATCCGGCGCCCGGCTCCCCGCCTGGGCGAGCACACCCGGGAGGTCCTCGCCGAGGTCGGCGTGGCCCCGGCCGAGATCGACGCGCTCGCCGCTGCGGGCGTCGTCGCCCTCGGCTGACGGTTCCCGGGGCCCCGGAAGTCCCCGCCGCCCCGGGTCGGTCGCGGGGTGCAATCCGTTTCCGCCCGCGCCGGCCGCGCGCCTCCCCCTTCCGCACGACTTTTGCTTCCTGGAGGAGGAGTGCCGCGAAAGCGAGTGCTCCTGACCGGTCACAAGGGTTACATCGGCGCCGTCGCGGTGCCGATGCTGCTGGCGGCCGGCCACGACGTGGTCGGGCTGGACAGCGACCTCTTCGAGCGCTGCACCTTCCACGGGCCGCTGGTCCCCGTCCCCGAGATCGACCGGGACGTCCGCGACGTCCAGGCCGATGACCTGGCCGGTGTCGACGCGGTGGTCCACCTGGCCGCGCTGTCCAACGATCCCCTCGGGGACCTGAACCCGGCGGTCACCTACCAGATCAACCACGCCGCCTCCGTCCGCCTGGCCCGCCTCGCGCGTCAGGTGGGCGTCCGGCGGTTCGTCTTCTCGTCGTCGTGCAGCAGCTACGGAGCGGCCGGCGACGCCGTGCTCGACGAGCGGGGCGCGCTGCGGCCGCTCACGGCGTACGCGGCGTCGAAGGTCCTCGTCGAGCGGGACGTGGCCGCGCTCGCCGACGACCGCTTCAGCCCGACCTTCCTGCGCAACGCGACCGCCTACGGCGTGTCGCCGCGCCTGCGCTTCGACCTCGTGCTCAACAATCTCGTCGCGTGGGCGTACGCGACGGGGCGCGTGCACGTCAAGAGCGACGGCACGCCGTGGCGGCCGATCGTGCACGTCACCGACATCGTGCGCGCGGTCCTCGCCGTGCTGGAGGCGGACCGCGCGCTGGTCCACGCCGAGGCGTTCAACGTCGGCCGGACCGAGGAGAACTACCGCGTGCGCGACCTGGCCGAGATCGTGCGCGACACCGTGCCCGGCTCCCGCATCGACTACGCGCCGGCCGGCGGGCCCGATCCCCGCTCCTACCGCGTGGACTTCGGCAAGATCCGGCGCACCCTGCCCGGCTTCGTCCCCCGCTGGGCCGCGCGCGAGGGGGCGCAGGAGCTGTACGAGGCCTACCGCCGCGCCGGCGTCCGGCTGGACGACTGCGAGGGCCCCCGCTTCAAGCGGATCGACCACCTCAAGCGGCTCCTCGCCGACGGCGAGGTGGACCCGAGCCTGCGCCGCCGCGTTCCCGCGGACCGCGCCGCGGCGGCGGGGGCGGCGTGAGCGACGGCGCGGCGGGGGCGCGGCGGTGCCGGTTCTGCGCGGCGCCCCTCGAGCACACGCTCGTGGACCTCGGGATGTCGCCCCTGTGCGAGAGCTACGTGACCGCCGACCGGCTGGACGCCATGGAGCCGTTCTACCCGCTCCACGCGCGCGTCTGTGCCGGCTGCCTGCTCGTCCAGGTGGACGACCTCGTCGCGCCCGAGCGCATCTTCACCGAGTACGCGTACTTCTCCTCCTACTCGGACTCGTGGCTGGCCCACGCCCGCGCCTACGTCGAGATGGTGACGGCGCGCCTCGGGCTGGGGCGGTCGAGCCGGGTCGTCGAGGTCGGCAGCAACGACGGCTATCTCCTGCAGTACGTCGTGGCGCGCGGCATCCCCGCCCTGGGCATCGAGCCGGCCGCCAACGTCGCGGCGGAGGCCCGGCGGCGCGGCGTGCCGACCGAGGTGCTGCTGCTCGGTCGCGACACCGTGGACGGCGTGCTGGCCCGCCACGGGCCGGCCGACCTCGTCGTCGGCAACAACGTGCTGGCGCAGGTCGCGGACCTCAACGGCTTCGTCGACGCCCTCCGGCGGCTGCTCGCCCCGCGCGGCGTGCTCACGCTGGAGTTCCCCCACCTCCTGCGGCTGCTCGAGGACAACCAGTTCGACACGATCTATCACGAGCACTTCTCGTACTTCTCGCTCCTCGCCGCCGAGCGGATCTTCGCCGCCCACGGGCTCGTGCTCTTCGACGTCGAGGAGCTGCCGACGCACGGCGGGTCGCTCCGCGTCTGGCTGCGCCGCCGCGAGCCCGGCCCCCACGCGGTCGCGGACCGGGTGGGCCGGCTGCGCGCGCGCGAGGCGGCCGCCGGGCTCGACCGCCTGGAGCGCTATGCGGCCTTCACCGAGCAGGTGCACGAGACGAAGCGCCGGCTGCTCGAGTTCCTGATCGGCGCCCGCCGGCAGGGCCGCTCCGTCGTCGGCTACGGGGCGCCGGGCAAGGGCAACACGCTGCTCAACTTCTGCGGCATCCGCACGGACTTCCTCGAGTACACGGTGGACCGCAATCCGTACAAGCAGGGCCGTTTCCTGCCGGGCACGCGCATCCCGATCCACCCGCCGGCGCGCATCGGCGAGACCCGGCCCGATTACGTCCTCATCCTGCCCTGGAACCTGAAGGACGAGATCATGGAGCAGATGGCCCACGTCCGGGGCTGGGGCGGGCAGTTCGTCGTGCCCATCCCCGACGTGAAGGTGTACGCGTGATCTTCACCGCGACCGCCTTCGCCGGGGCGTGGCTCCTCGCCCCCGAGCCGCAGGAGGACGAGCGCGGGTCGTTCGCGCGGATCTTCTGCCGGCGGGAGTTCGCCGCGCGCGGGCTGAGCCCGTGCGTCGCCCAGGCCAGCGTGTCCGTCACCCGGAAGCGGGGCACGGTCCGCGGCCTGCACTGGCAGGCGGCCCCGTGGGAGGAGGCCAAGCTCGTCCGGTGCACGCGCGGCGCGATCCACGACGTGATCGTCGACCTCCGGCCGGGCTCGCCGACGCGCCTGCGCCACGTCGCCGTCGTGCTGAGCGCGGAGAACCGCCTGATGCTCTACGTCCCCGAGGGGTTCGCCCACGGCTTCCAGACCCTGGTCGACGACACCGAGGTGGCCTACCAGATGTCGCAGTTCCACGCGCCCGCCTTCGCCCGGGGCGCCCGCTGGGACGATCCCGCGCTCGGCCTCCGGTGGCCGGAGACGCCCCCGATCGTCAGCGAGCGCGACGGCGCCTGGCCGGACCTGGTCCCGCCCGCCGTCGCGGAGGCGTCGTGGCCACGGTGAGGCTCGACCAGGCGCGCGCCGCCCTCGACCGCGCCGCGGTGGGCGAGCAGATGCACGCGCTCATCGCGGAGCTCTTCCCGATCTGCCGCAGCATCACCGGGGACGGCGTGCGCGCCACCCTCGCCCGCCTCGGGCGGCACCTGCCGCTGCGGGTGCACGAGGTCCCGAGCGGCACCCGCGTCCTCGACTGGACCGTCCCGCCCGAGTGGAACCTCCGCGACGCCTGGGTGAAGGACGCGCGGGGCGAGCGGGTCATCGACGTCCGGGCGTCCAGCCTGCACGTCGTGAGCTACAGCGTGCCGGTCCGCGCCCGCATGTCGCTCGCCGCGCTGCGCCCGCACCTGCACACGCTGCCCGGGCAGCCGGACCTCATCCCCTACCGGACCTCGTACTACAAGCCGGCGTGGGGCTTCTGCCTCCCGCACCGCCGCCTGCTCGAGCTGCCCGACGGCGAGTACGAGGTGTGCATCGACGCCAGCCTGGCGCCGGGCTCGCTGACCTACGGCGAGGTCGTCCTCCCCGGCGAGACCGAGGACGAGGTGCTGCTCTCCACCCACGTGTGCCACCCGTCGCTCGCCAACGACAACCTCTCCGGGGTGGCGGTGGCGACCTACGCCGCGATGACGCTGGCGCGCGCCGCCCGCCGGCACTCCTACCGGATCCTGTTCGTGCCGGGCACGATCGGCGCCATCACCTGGCTGGCGCGCAACGAGCCGCGCGCGGCGCGGATCGCCCACGGCCTCGTCCTCGCGGGCCTGGGCGACGGTGGCCGCCTCACCTACAAGCAGAGCCGGCGCGGCAACGCGCGCGTGGACCGGGCGGCCGCGGTGGCCCTCCGCGGCCGCGAGCACGAGGTCGTCGACTTCGCCCCCTGGGGCTACGACGAGCGCCAGTACTGCTCGCCGGGATTCGACCTGCCCGTCGGCTGCCTGATGCGCACGCCGCAGGGCGGCTACCCCGAGTACCACACCTCCGCCGACGACCTGGCGCTCGTGCGGCCGGCCGCGCTCGCCGACTCGCTGGATGCCTGCCTCGCCATCCTCGCCGCGCTGGAGGTGGACCGCACCTACGTGAACCTGGCCCCGAAGGGTGAGCCGCAGCTCGGCCGGCGGGGGCTCTACGGCGACGTCGGCGGCGCCGGCCAGACGGCCGTCGACGAGCTCGCCCTGCTCTGGATGCTCAACCTCTCCGACGGACGCCACGCGCTCCTCGACGTGGCCGACCGCTCGGGGCTCGAGCCGGCACGGCTGCACGACGCGGCGAGCGCGCTGGCCCGGCACGGCCTGCTGCGGGAGAGCCCCGGGGCCACCCGCCCGGCCCGCCGGCGGCCGCGGCGGCCCGGAGAGCGGTGGATGTCGTCATGAAGGTCGTGCTGTTCTGCGGGGGTCTGGGCGCGCGGCTCCGGGAGTACTCGGAGACGATCCCCAAGCCCATGGTGACGATCGGCTACCGGCCCATCCTCTGGCACGTGATGAAGTACTACGCACACTGGGGCCACACCGACTTCGTCCTGTGCCTGGGGTACCGCGGGGACGCGATCAAGGACTACTTCCTGAACTACGACGAGTGCCTGTCCAACGACTTCACGCTGGCGCGGGGGGGCCGGGAGGTGCACCTCTTCCGGCGCGACATCGACGACTGGCGCATCACCTTCGTGGACACCGGCCTGCACGCCACCGTGGGCCAGCGGCTGCGCGCCGTCGAGGAGCACCTGGACGGCGAGGAGGTGTTCCTGGCGAACTACGCGGACGGCGTGAGCGACCTGCCCCTGCCCGCCTACCTGGACTTCTTCCGCCGCCAGCGCCGGATCGCCACGTTCGTCGCCGTGCGTCCCTCGCAGACGTTCCACGTCGTGGCGTTGGACGACGACGGCCAGGTCGAGGACATCCGGCACGTCGTGGACGCCGATCTCTGGATCAACGGCGGCTTCTTCGTCTTCCGCCGCGAGATCTTCGACTACCTGGGCGAGGGCGAGGACCTGGTCGAGGCCCCGTTCCACCGGCTCGTCGCCAAGCAGCAGCTGGCCGCCTACCGCTACCCGGGCTTCTGGCAGTGCATGGACACCTTCAAGGACAAGCAGCTGCTGGACCAGATGGCCGCCACCGGCCCGGCGCCGTGGGAGATCTGGAAGCACGGGCCGCCGGCCCCGGCGCTGAGGCGGGCGTGCTGAGCCTGCGCCTGGCGGGGGCCGCCCCCGCCCCCGAGCGGTTCCTGTGCCTGGGCGCGCATCCCGACGACATCGAGATCGGCTGCGCGGGGACCCTGATGCGCGTGCTCGACGAGCGGCCCGAGGTGGACGTCACGTGGGTCGTCCTGAGCGGCGACGAGCGCCGCGCCGGCGAGGCGCTGGAGAGCGCGCACGCGCTGCTCGCCCGCGTGCGGCGCAAGGAGATCGTCGTCAGGAGCTTCCGCGACGGCTTCTTCCCGTGGGAGGGGGCCGGGATCAAGACGTTCTTCGAGGAGCTCAAGGGGGCCGTCGCGCCCGACGTCATCTTCGCGCCGGCCCGCCACGATGCGCACCAGGACCACCGCACCGTGGCCGAGCTCGTCTGGAACACCTTCCGGGACCACCTGATCCTCGAGTACGAGATCCCGAAGTACGAGGGCGACCTCGCCCACCCCGGCGTCTTCGTCCCGCTCGACGAGGGTTTGGCGCGCCGCAAGGCGGCCCATCTCGTCGCCCACTTCCCGTCGCAGGCCGGGCGGCGCTGGTTCTCCGAGGAGCTGTTCCTCGGCCTGCTGCGGATGCGGGGGCTCGAGGCGGCCGCGCCGAGCGGCTACGCGGAGGCCTTCACCTGCCGCAAGCTGGTGCTGGGGTGAGCGCGGACCCGGTCCCCGTGCGGTTCGAGGGCTCGCGGGCGCTCGCCGCGCGCTTCCACCGCATCATCCCCGGGGGCAGCCACACCTACGCGAAGGGCGACGACCAGTATCCGGAGGGCATGGCCCCCGTCGTCGTGCGGGGCGAGGGCTGCCAGGTCTGGGACGTGGACGGCAACGCGCTGCTCGAGTACGGCATGGGCCTTCGCGCCGTCACGCTCGGCCACGCCTACCCGCCGGTGGTCGAGGCGGCGGCCCGCCAGATGCGGCGGGGCGCCAACTTCACGCGGCCGGCCCTCGTCGAGCTGGAGGCCGCCGAGCGGTTCTGCGCCCTGATCCCCGGCGCCGAGATGGTGAAGTTCGCCAAGAACGGGTCCGACGTCACCACGGCCGCCGTGAAGCTCGCCCGGGCCTGGACGGGGCGCGACCTCGTCGCCGTCTGCGCCGAGCACCCGTTCTACTCGGTCGACGACTGGTTCATCGGCGTCACGCCGCTCGCGGCCGGCGTGCCGAAGAGCGTGCGCGAGCTCACGCTCACCTTCCACTACAACGACCTCGCCAGCGTCCGCGCGCTCTTCGAGACGCACCCTCGCCGGATCGCCTGCCTGGTGCTCGAGCCCGCGACGTGGATGGAGCCGACGCCGGGATTCCTCGACGGGCTCCGGCAACTGTGCCACGAGGAGGGCGCGCTGCTCGTCTTCGACGAGATGATCACCGGCTTCCGCTTCCACCTGCGCGGTGGCCAGGCCCTGTACGGCGTCACGCCCGACCTGGCGACCTTCGGCAAGGCGATGGGCAACGGCTTCGCGATCGCCGCGCTGGGCGGACGCCGCGACGTCATGGCCCTCGGCGGCCTCGAGCACGATCGCGAGCGCGTCTTCCTGCTCTCCACGACGCACGGCGCCGAGACGCACGCCCTCGCCGCCGCCCTGGAGGTGATGCGCATCTACGAGGAGGAGGACGTGGTGGCGGCCCTGCACCGCCAGGGCGAGCGGCTCGCCGCCGGCGTGCGGCGCGCGATCGCCGACCATCGGCTCGGCGACCACGTCCAGGTTCTCGGCCGCCCGTGCAACCTCGTCTACGCCACCCGCGACGCCGAGGGACGGCCGTCGCAGGCGTTCCGGACGCTCCTGCTGCAGGAGACGCTGGCGCGAGGCGTGATCATGCCGTCCCTCGTGGTCAGCCGCGCGCACGGCGACGCCGACATCGACGCCACCGTCGAGCGGATCCACGGCGCGCTCGCCGTCTACCGGCGCGCGCTCGAGGACGGCGTCGAGCGCCACCTCCGGGGCAGGCCCGTCCGTCCCGTGATGCGCAGGTTCAACTGACACGGCCGAAGCGACTGCCCTGGCTGTACTTCCCCGCCTCGGCATCAGGCTCTTGACTGCTCGTCTCGTGTATAGTATACAGCGCTCGTGGACCTCCGCCGGCGCATGGAGCTGCTGAGCGAGGCGGCGCTGCCGGATCGCGAGCACGGCCTGCCGCGCGCCGGACGGCTGGCTCCGGTCGGCTCCCGGCCGCTGGCCTCCGTCGGCATCGCGAAGGTCCGCCTGCCGGGCGGCGGCGCCACGCAGCTCATGCGCGTCATGCAGACGAGCGCGTGCTCGCTCTCGTGCGGTTACTGCCCGACGTGGTGCGGCGGCAAGGTGCGGCGCGCGACGCTCGCCCCCAACGAGGTCGCGACGGTCTTCGCGGAGGCGCATCGCAAGGGCCATGCCCAGGGCCTCTTCCTGACGTCGGGCGTTCCCGGCCGGCCCCACCGGGCGACCGACCGCATGCTCGCGACGCTGGACATCCTCCGCCGGCGCGAGGGCTTCGAGGGCTACATCCACGTCAAGATCCTGCCCGGCGCCGAGCGCGAGCAGGTCGTCGCGGCGGCCCGGCTCGCCAATCGCGTCTCCGTGAATCTGGAGGCGCCGAGCGACGACGGGCTGCGAGCGCTCTCCCGCGAGAAGGACCTGAGCGGCGATCTCCTGCCGAAGCTCGAGCTGGCCGGCCGGCTGGCGCTCGCCGCCCGCCACGATCCCCGCCCGGGCACCGTGCGGCCGGCCGGGAACACCACGCAGTTCGTGGTCGGCGCCGCCGGCGAGCGCGACCGCCAGATCCTGGGGCTCGTCGCGCGCCTCGAGCGCGAGCGGCTGCTGCACCACGCCCACTTCAGCGCGTTCCAGCCGGTCGAGGGCACGCCGCTCGAGGGCCGGCCCGCCGCCCCCGCGGCGCGGGAGTTCCGGCTCTACCAGGCCGAGCACCTCCTGCGCCGCTACGGCTTCGCCTTCGACGACCTGGTCTTCGACGCCGACGGCAACCTGCCGCTCGACGACGACCCGAAGACGGCGTGGGCCCACGCTCACCCGCGCTGGTTCCCGGTGGAGGTGACCACGGCGCCGCTGGAGCGCCTGCTCCGCGTGCCCGGCATCGGACCGCGATCCGCCCGCACGCTCGTCGAGGGACGCCGCGCGGTTGCGCTGCGCATGCTCGGCGACCTGCGCGGCGCCGGCGTGGACGTCGAGCGGGCGGCCTGGTGGCTGACGCTGCACGGGCGGCGGCTGGCGGCCGCCCCCTCGCCGCGGCAGCTCCGGCTCTTCGCGCCCGGGCAGCACCTGACGCAGGCGCCCTTCCGGACCGCCGTGCCGCCCTGCGCCTACCGCTGATCCGGCGGGCTTACTTCACGACGTGGTCGCGCGCGAGCGGCGGGCGCACGTCCGTCCCCGCGAACAGCACCGTGGCGACGATCTCGACCGAGGCGTTGCCGCCGAGGCCCTGGCAGCCGATCGCCGCCCGCGTGGGCTTGCCTCGCTCGCCGAACACCTCGACGAGCAGGTCGGCGGCGCCGTTGATGACGCGCGGCTGGTCGCCGAACCCGGGCGCGGAGCTCACGAATCCCGTGAGGTGGACGAACTGCTGGACCCGGTCGAGGTCGCCGAGCGCGTACCGGATGGCCGCCAGCGTCGTCAGCGCGGCGTACCGGGCCGCCTCGTATCCCTGCTCCACGGTGAGGTCCTTGCCCACGACGCCCGGCAGGTACGCCCGTCCGTCCTTGCGCGGCGTGGTGCCCGAGAGGTACAGCAGATCTCGCACCGCGTAGTGCGAGATGTAGTGCGCGCCGGACGGATTGGTGCGGTAGAGCTCCTCGAGGTCGGGCACGACGAGTCCGAGCGCGGCGAGCGTCTCCTCCGCCTTCATGTGAGCCTCCTCGCGACGCGCGTGGCATCCGCGGTCGGCGCTCAGACTAGCATCGACGCCCGCCCCCGGCCATTGACCGGCGCGCCGCGCCGGCGGTACGCTCGGCGGCAACCGCGATTCCCAGCTGGCCCCTCGCCGGGAGTCACCGCATGGACGTCGACGAGCCTGCCCGTCCCCTCTCTCGTGCCGAGGGCGACCGTGCCGCGGAGCGCTACCGGCTGCAGGGAGCGGTCGTCGCCGGGACGGTGCCGCTGCTGACCGGCGCGGCGGCGCTGGCCGCGACGACGCTCGGCGCGCTCGACCTCGCCCTCGTCACGGTGGTCCTGGGCTGGGGCTGGTACGCGCTGTGCCGCAGCACCCTGCTCGAGCTCTCCGCCACCGCGCTCACGCGGGGCATCGTCCTCGGGGGCACGTTCCTCCCGGGCGCCACCGTGATCGCGCTCGACGCCATCGTCGCCGTCCACACCGACTGGCGACGCCCCGGCGATCACTCGGCGCTCGAGACGGTCGTGCGGGATCGCGAGGGCCGCGCCATCCGCTTCTCGACCGCCATGGGCCTGGACCGGTACTGGGCCTGCCTGGCCACCGTCGTCCGCGCCGCGCCGCGCGCCGCGCGCTCCGGAGTCACCGAGGCCGTGCTCGCCGACGGGCCCCCCGCCCGCCGACACGCGGTGTCGGCCGCGCTCACCGCCGGCGCGCTGGCCCTGGTGCTCGCCGCCATGGTCGCCGTCCACTACCTCTGGGCTCAGGGCCGCAGCAGCCACGCCCGGCAGCTCGAGGCCGTGCCGGGCGTCTCGGCATCGCCCGGCGCCGCCGACAGATAAGCCCGACCGGCATGCGGATCGTCGCGTGGAACATCCGGGCCGGCGGCGGCCGGCGCGCCGTCGCCATCGTGCGCCAGCTCGAAAACTGGCAGGCCGACGTCGTGGCCCTCTCGGAGTTTCGCGCGACGCCGCCGAGCCGGGCGCTGGCGGCCGCCCTGGCCGCAGGCGGGTTGCCGCATCAGCTCACGACCGCGGACCCCCGGCACCCGGGCGCCAACGCCCTGCTCGTCGCCGCGCGCTGGCCCCTGCGCCGCCTGCGGCTGCGTCACGACCCCCTCGACGCGCACCGCTGGCTCGTCGCCGCGGTCGCGCCGCCGGGGGGGCTCGTCCTCGGCGCCATGCACGTGCCCAACCGCGTCAGCGGCCGCAAGTACCCCTTCCTCGACGCCGTGCTCCGCTGCGCCCGCCCGTGGCGTCTCGGCCCGGCCCTGCTCGTGGGGGACACGAACTCCGGCCGTCGCGGCGTCGACGAGGAGGTGCCGGCGTTCAACGCGCGCGAGGAGGGCTGGATCGACGCGCTCGCCGCCTGCGGCTGGCGGGACGCCTTCCGCCACCTGAGGCCCGACGCGCGCGCGTACACCTGGTACTCGCCGAACGGGCGGAACGGCTTCCGCCTCGACCAGGCCTTCGTCAACGCGCCACTGCAGGCGAGGCTGAAGGAGTCGCGCCACGTCTGGGGCGGCGCACGGAGCCGGGGGCGGCGCGACGCCTTGAGCGATCACGCGGCCCTGCTGGTGGACCTGGTCGACGGCTGAGCGCGTCAGGCGGCCCGGGCCATCACCCTGTCGGCGAACGACGTCAGGATCGTCTCGCGCGCGACGAACCCCTCGCCCGGGACCTGGGGCACGACGACGACCCGCGTGACCCCCGGGACGCCGCCGATCCGGTCGACGCGGTCGGCGACCTCGTCCGGCGTGCCGGCCAGGGCGAACAGGTCGACGAGCCGCTCGGGCACCAGCGCACGATGCCGGGCTCCCGCGCTGGCGTGATCGAAGTAGTCGTACTCGCGGCGCAGCGTCTCGACCGCCGCCGTCTCCTCCGGGGTGAGGGCGACCGGCATCGCCTGGCGGAGCGCCGAGGCCACGCGACCGCGGACGTGGTCCCGCGCAGCGTGCCGGTCGGAGCCGATCGACGTCGGCGCCCACACCGCGACGTCGAGCGCGGCGGGGTCACGACCCGCCCGCCGGGCGCCG
>JAICGY010000008.1 GCA_025922915.1 Candidatus Methylomirabilota bacterium
AGCGCGCTCACCGACGCCGACGCGGCCGCGATCGTCGCCTTCCTGCGCTCGCTACCGCCGGTCCGGAACGCGACGCCGCCCCCCGTGGCCGAGGGACAGCCCGCCCCGGTGCCGTACCTGGGCGTCGTCCGCCCCCACTGACCCGTCGCCGACCGGGCCCGGAGGGCCCGGTCGAGGGCGGAAGCCCGTGCCCGGCCCGGTCCACGGTCACCCGGCACGCGCTTTGCCGCCTGAGTCTCCGGTGCGCGTGGATCCCAGGAGGGCAGGCATGTCGTCGACTTCGCCCGTGACAGTGGTGGTGGTGCCGCGACAGCGCTTCAGCATGGCGCGGCGCTCGCTCCTCAGCGTCCTGAAGCACACGGCCCCGTCCACGCCGCTGGTGTACGTAGACGGGGGCTCACCGCGTCCCCTGCGGGAGTGGCTGGACCGGTGCGCACGGCGGCGTGGCTTCTCGATCATCCGCACCCCGCACTACCTCTCGCCCAACGAGGCCCGCAACCTCGGGATGCGGGCGGTCGAGACACCGTACGTGGTCTTCGTCGACAACGACGTCCTCGTGGCGCCCGGCTGGGTCGACGCGCTCGTCCGCTGCGCCGACGAGACGGGTGCCTGGGTCGTGGGACCGCTCTACTGCATCGGCGAGCCCCCGTTCACCACCGTGCACATGGCGGGCGGCGACCTCGAGCTCATCGCGCGCCCGGACGGCCACTGGCTGCGCGACACGCACCGGCTGTCCTACGAGCCGCTCGAGCGCGTGCGGGCCAGCCTGCGGCGCGAGCCGTGCGGCTTCGCCGAGTTCCACGCGGCCCTCGTGCGCCGCGAGGTGTTCGACAAGGTCGGCCCGCTCGACGAGGAGCTGCTCAGCACGCCCGAGCACCTCGACCTCAGCCTCCTCGTGGCCCGGGCCGGCGGCACCGTGTGGTTCGAGCCCACCGCGATGGTGAACTATCTGCCGGCACGGCGCATCCGCCCCGCCGAGGCGCGCTTCTACCTCCTGCGCTGGAGCGACCGCTGGAACCGCGCCAGCCTGGCGCGGTTCCGGGCGAAGTGGGCGCTCGCCCCCGACGATCCCTTCTCGGCCGGGCACTACATGTGGATCACGGACAAGCGCATGCTCGTGTTCGAGCCCGTCTGGTCCGCGCTCCGCAAGGGAATGGGCTGGCGCGGCAGCCTGTGGGCGGCGCGGGCGTTCGAGCGGGGCCTCACACGGTTCCTGATCCCCGACGAGGAGGGGCGACGCCGGGCGCACGAGGCCTTCCGCGTCCCGCCGACGGGCCTGGCCCCGGCTGCCTGAAGCTACTCCCAGGCCGGCGCCGGCGCCGCGCCCGGCGTCTGCCACGACGGGGTCCATGCGAGCGCGACCAGCCGCACGGTCACGTTGCCGCGGGTCGCCCGCACCTCGTACGGCTCGAATCGCTCGCCCGGGGCCTCGGCGCCGCCGGTGAGGGCCTCGACCTCGGCCTTGAACTCGGCCTCCAGCGCGGCCAGCCGCTCCTGCAGCGCCGCGCGGTCCTCGCTGGCGCGGCCGATGTCCTGCCGGTCCCTCATGGTGCGGCTCACGCTCCGCGCGGCGGTGGTGGCGCGGCCGAGGCTCCCGGCGCCGACCGCCTTGCGCCCGAGGAAGGCGCCGAGCAGGGTGGCGCCGATCGAGATGGCGGCCTGCACCTGCGACTGCGTCGCCTCCGCGCTCTCGCGGCTCACGCGGGCCTCGGCCCGCCGGATGCGCTCCTGCAGCGCCGCGATGCGCGGCGCGTACTTCTGCCGCAGCCGCTCGCCGACCGCGTCGCGCTCCTCGTGTGCCTGCTGCACGAGGCGCAGGCGGAAGTCGCGCTCCGACTCACCAGGGCGCGAGACGAGGTCCCGCGACGGGCTCCGGAGCAACGTGAGCGGGCGATGCCGCTGGAGCCAGGCCCCCATCTCGCGGCGCCAGCCCTCGTAGCGGCGCGCGCTCGTCGCCGTCGCGGGCAGCGGCGCGAAGCGCGCCCCGGGCCCGGGCTCGCGCTCCAGGTCCTCCGGCGTCAGCGCGACTTCCCGTGCGCGCTCCCAGTCGACGGCGATCGGCGCGTCGGTCAGGACCGCCACGACGGCGACGTCCTCGGTCGTGTCCACGCCCTGGCGGCGATCGCGGTACCGGAGGGCGGCGAAGCCCACGAGCACGGGCGTGTACAGGAGCGCGGCGCCCTCGGGCCGCGGCCGGCGCGGGGCCAGGAAGTGCTCCGGCACCTCCGGCGGTAGGACGGGCCGGGCGGCTGCCGGCGGCTCGGTGGCGCCCGCCGGGCTCGCCGCCGTCGCCGGGGCGGCGGTCGGCGCCGCCGGTGATGGCGCGGGAGCCGGCGGCGCGTCCGTCGTCGGCGTGAGCGCCCGGATCTCCGCTCGGGTGAGCGGGCCCCGCAGATACGACATCGCCCAGCGCGTCTCGAAGACGACGGGCGCAGCGTCGTGGACGTTGTGGAGGAGGAAGATCCGGCTGCGCAGCCCGCCGAGGACGGCGTCGAGCGCGGCGCGGGCCAGGCCGCCCTCGCCGCCGGCCGCCGCGCCCTCGAGGCCCTCGAGGAGGCGGGCCTTGTCGCGCTCGGTCTGCAGCCGCCCCACGAACCACGTGCCGGCGTTCGCCAGGCCCTTGTAGTCCAGATCGACCGGGTTCTGCGTGGCCAGCACCACGCCGACGCCGTAGGCGCGGGCCTGCTTGAGCAGGGTCAGGAGCGGGCCCTTGGAGGGCGGCGTGGCGACCGGCGGGAAGAAGCCGGCGATCTCGTCCATGTACACGATGGCGCGCAGGCTGGTCGTGCCGCGCTGGGCGCGCATCCACGCCACGACCTGGCTCAGGAGCAGCGACACGACGAACATGCGCTCGCGGTCCCCGAGGTGGGCGATCGAGACGATGGACAGCCGCGGCTTGCCCTCCGTCGTGTACAGCAGCCGCGCGGGATCCAGCGGCTCGCCCTCCCGCCACGCGGCGAAGCCCGGGGCGCCCAGCAGGTTGTTGACCGCCATGGCGAGCAGGAAGCGCTCGCGCGCCGGGTAGAAGGTCTCGAGGTCCATGACCCCGAAGCGCTCCACCGGCGGCGCCTGGATCTGCTGCACGAGCCCGGGCAGGTCGAGGTCGCGTCCCGCCTGCCAGGCGGCCTGGAGGAGGGTCGACAGCAGGATGTGCTCGCGGCGCTGCACGGGATCCGCCTCGACGCCGATCAGGCCGAGCAGGCTGGCCGCCGTGACCGTCACGCGCTCGCCCAGCAGCTCGGCATCGGCGATGACGGCAGCCGGCGGCGCGGCGAGGGAGGCGAGCACGGACAGCGGTCGCCCGGCGGTGCTGCCCGGCGTGTAGATCGCAAGGTCGACGGCCTGGCGGAACCTGGCGATCCGCGCGCCGTCCTGACCCCATGCCGCGAGCCCGTCGGCCCAGCGGCGCGCCTCGCGCGCGGCGAGCTCGTCGGGCTCGACGCCCTGGCGGCGCGCCTCGTCCTCGACGATCCACGGCCGGAAGTCCTCGGGCCGGAGCGCGGGGAAGGTGAGGAGCAGGTTGCCGAGGTCGCCCTTGGGATCGATGAGGATGGCGGGAATGCCGTCGAGGCCGGCTTCCTCGATGAGCGCGAGGCAGAGCCCGGTCTTGCCGCTGCCCGTCATGCCGACGCAGACGGCGTGCGTGACGAGGTCCTTCGAGTCGTAGAGCAGAACGCCGGGCCCGGGCTCCCCGGACGACAGGTCGAGGGGCCGTCCGAGGTAGAACGCGCCCAGGCGCTCGAAGTCCGCCGTCGGGGCGCCCGGCATGGCGGCCAGGATACACCCCGGGGCGGGTTGTATCCTCGTGGGCGACACCCCTGCACGGAGGAGACGCGCATGAGCGAGCGGAGAGATGCCCTGGCCTCCCGGTTGATGGAGACCGTCGGCGCGACCATGGAGGCCTGCTGCATCTACCTGGGCGATCGCCTCGGGCTCTACGCCACCCTGGCCGCGAGGGGTTCCAGCACCGCGGGCGAGCTGGCGAAGGCCACCGGCACCCACGAGCGCTACGTGCGCGAGTGGCTGGAGCAGCAGGCCGTCAGCGGGATCCTCGATGTGGAGGGTTCGGCGGCCCCCGGCGAGCGCCGGTTCCGCCTGCCCGCCGAGCACGCCGAGGTGCTCCTCGATCAGGACAGCCTCAGCTGGGTCGCGCCCGTCGTGCGGCTGACCGTCGGGCTGACGGGCCCGCTGCCCGCGCTGCTCCAGGCCTTCCGCACGGGGGAAGGTGTCCCGTGGGGCGCGTACGGGGCGGACGCGCGCGAGGGGCAGGCCGGCCAGAACCGGCCCGCGTTCCTGCAGCTCCTCGGCCGGGAGTGGCTGCCCGCCATCCCGGAGGTCGACGAGCGGCTCCGCCGGGCGCCGGCGGCCCGCGTCGCCGACCTCGGGTGCGGGGCGGGCTGGTCGTGCATCGGCATCGCCCGCGCCTACCCCCTGGTGGAGGTGCACGGCCTGGATCTCGACGAGGCCTCGGTCGCCGTCGCGCGGGACAACGTGGTGGCCGCCGGGCTGGCCGACCGCGTGCGCATCGAGGCCCGGGACGCGGGCGAGCCGGCGCTGGCCGGCCGCTACGACCTCGTGACCATCTTCGAAGCCCTGCACGACATGCCGCGGCCCGTGGAGGTGCTGCGCCAGGCCCGGGGTCTGCTGGCCGGGGGCGGCAGCGTGCTGGTGGTCGACGAGCGGGTGGCCGAGGAGTTCACGGCCCCCGGCGACGCCCTCGAGCGCCTGATGTACGGCTTCAGCGTGCTCTGCTGCCTGCCGACCGGCCTCGCCGACCGGCCCTCCGCGGGCACGGGCACCGTGATGCGCCCGGCCACGCTCCGGCACTACGCGCTCGAGGCCGGCTTTCGCGACGTCGACGTGCTGCCGATCGCGCACGACATGTTCCGCTTCTACCGGCTGCGGCCGTGAGGGCGGACGTCAGTCCACCCAGTACGTCCACTCGATGCGCTCGACCCGGCCGTCGCGGATCCGGAACTCCACCGTGTCCGGATAGCCATCGGAGTAGAGGTACATGACCCGCGTGTCGTCGGCGCCCTGCGGCTCGCCCAGGGTCGTCTCGACGTGCCGGCGCGTCGCCCCCACGCCGACGCCGTGGGGCAGGCGCCAGGCCGGGGACGACAGGCGCACGCGCGCCAGCACGGGGCCGGCGAGCCGCAGCACCAGGCCCGGATAGGCGAGCTCCTCGGCGGGTCTGGCGGTGCCCGGGCGGACGGCGCGGGTCGTGGTCGGCGGCCCGAGGCGCCGCTCGATCTCGGCGCGCGTGCGGCCGAACAGCGCCCGCGGCGCATCGATCACGTCGTCCACGCGCGCGATCGACGTGGGCGCGGCGCCGGCGGCGCCCACGAGCCAGGCCAGCACCAGGGCGAAAGTCAGGTACGACACGTGCCGGAGCGTAGCGCGACCGAGGCTCACCGGCCACGGCGCGCGTGGGCGCGCCGCCCGGCGGTTGCGGGGCGCCGGGGTGCCCGGTATCGTGACCTCGGTAGGCGCGGTTGCCCGTGGCCGAGGAGGAGTGACGGTATGTCAGAGACGACCAGCAGCTTGAGGCTGGGGCAGGCGGTCCCGGACTTCGAGCTCGAGACCTACGAGCCCGCGACGCGGGAGTTCGGCAAGTTCAGCCTGGCGGAGCAGAAGCGGAAGGGCCGGTGGACGATCCTCTTCTTCTATCCGGCCGACTTCACCTTCGTCTGAGCGACGGAGTTCGCTGCTCTGGCAGAGCAGCACGAGCGGTTCCAGCGCATGAACTGTGACATCGTGACGGTCAGCACGGACACCAAGTTCGTGCATCTCGCGTGGCAGCGCAGCGAGAAGGAGCTCGCGAACGTCCGCTACACGATGGCCTCCGATCCCACGGGCAAGGTGTCCCGGATGTTCGGCGTGTACGAGGAGACGGCGGGGCTGGCCCTGCGCGGCACGTTCATCCTGAACCCGGAGGGCAAGCTCCTCAACGCCGAGGTGAACTACTTCAACCTCGGGCGGAACATCGAGGAGCTGATGCGGAAGTTCAAGGCCAACATGTACATGGCGCGGAAGCCGACGGAGGTCTGCCCGTCCAAGTGGAAGGACGAGGGCGACGCGACGCTCATCCCGTCGGCGGACATGGTCGGTCGCGTCCACGAGGCGCTGAAGGGCGCCTGACCGCGTGGCCACCCGCGCTCCCGGCGCCGTCTCACGGCTCCTGACGCTCCTGCTCGTCGCCGTGAGCGCGGGGGCGACGGAGGCGGCGCCGCGGGGCGCCGGCGCGTCGGCGCCGCTGCCGCCGCGTCCGGAGGGGACCTGTCCGCTCAGTCATCCCCTGAAGGCGACTGTCGGGCGCGCCACCGGCGAGTGCGTCTACCACGTGCCCGGCGGTCCGCACTACCGGCACACGGTGCCGGAGTTCTGCTTCGCCAGCGAGCGTGACGCCCGCTTGCAGGATTGCTGGCGGGCGGAAGAAGTGCTCTGACGCGCTGATGGCCCGCGTCCGGGCCGACCGCGACTACTACCGTCTCCTCGGGGTGAGCCCGGAGGCGCCGCCCGAGGAGATCCGTCGCGCCTACCGGCGCCTCGCGCTCGAGTCCCATCCCGACCGGAACCCCGGCGATCGTACCGCCGAGGACCGGTTCAAGGCGATCAGCGAGGCGTACGCCGTGCTCGTCGACCCCGGGCGGCGGCGCGCCTACGATGCCGCACGCCGCCAGGGGCGACCGGCGGACTTCACGGGCAGCCGCGAGGACCTGTTCCGGGATCTCTTCGCCGACCGCGAGGCGAGCGCCGTGTTCGAGGAGCTGGCGCGCGAGATGGAGCGGCTCGGGTTGCGGGTGGATCGCTCGGCCTTCCACCAGACGCTCTTCGGCGGGCGAGGGACGGTCCGGGGCGCCGTGTTCGTCGTCACGCCGATGGGGGCCGCGCGCGCCTTCGCGCGGCTGGCCGGGCTGGCCCTGCGCGGCGCGCCACGCCCACCCGCGCCTCCTCCGGCCGCGCCGCGCCCTCGGCCGAGCTGGCCGCTGCGCCTCGCCCGATGGCTGCTCGGGCCCGGCCCGGCGGCAGCACCGTCGGCCCGGGATCGCCTCGTGCCGCTGCGCCTCAGCGCCGCCGAGGCGGCGCGGGGCGGCGCGCGGCGCGTGGCGCTGGGGCAGGGGGAGGAGGTGCTCGTGAGAATTCCCCCGGGGGTGCGGAGCGGCACCCGGCTCCGGCTCCGCGGCAAGGGGCTGCCCTCGGCCGCGGGTCCGCGCGGCGACGCCTATCTGGTCGTGGAGGTGTCCTGAGCCACCGGATGACGCACCGGATCGGGCTCGTGTCTCTGCTGGTGCTCGCCGTCGCGCTTCTGGGTGGCCCCACCGACGGCCACGCGCTCGAGGACGGCCTCAGCCCCGAGGAGCGCCGGGACATCGACGTGTTCCGCCGGACCCGGGCCTCGGTCGTCAACATCACGACCATCGCCCTCCGGCGCGACCTGTTCTCGCTCGACCTCCAGCAGATTCCCCAGGGGACGGGGAGCGGCTTCGTCTGGGACCGGCAGGGACACGTCGTGACCAACTTCCACGTGATCCAGGAGGGCGACGCCTTCGCCGTGACGCTGGCCGACCAGTCGGAATGGGAGGGCAAGGTGATCGGGGTGGCGCCGGACAAGGACCTGGCCGTGCTGCGCATCCCGACGCCGGCCGCGCGGCTCGTGCCGCTGGCGCGCGGCACGTCGCGTGGGCTGCTCGTCGGGCAGCGCGTCCTGGCCGTCGGCAACCCCTTCGGACTGGATCACTCCCTGACGGTCGGCGTCGTGAGCGCGCTCGGGCGGGAGCTGCGCGCCCCGAGCGGCCGGCGCATCCGAGACGTGATACAGACGGACGCCGCCATCAATCCCGGCAACTCGGGCGGGCCGCTGCTGGACTCCCGGGGCCGGCTCATCGGGGTGACCACGGCGATCGTCAGCCCGAGCGGAGCCTTCGCCGGCATCGGCTTCGCCGTGCCCATCGACACCGTGGCGCGGCTCGTCCCGCAGCTCATCGCGCGGGGCCGGGTGGTGGAGGCCGGCATCGGAGCGACCTTCGTGCCGGATCGCTACGGGCGGCTGCTGCGGCTGGACGGGGTGGCGATCGCCGACGTGCTCGACGACGGCCCGGCCGCGGGCGCGGGGCTGGTCGGCGCGCGGATCACGCGCAGCCGCCAGATCGTCCTGGGCGACGTCATCGTGGCCGTCGACGGCCGGCCGGTCCGATCGGAGGACGACCTGCGGGACGCATTCGAGGTGGCCGGGCCGGGGGCGACGGTGACGCTCACCGTCGTGCGTAACGGGGCCCGGCGCGACGTTCGCGTGCGGCTCGTGGTGGTCGGCTGAGGTCCCTCAGTGGCGGACGGGGAGGAGGACGACGGCCTCCCCGCGGGCGATCGTCTCGCCGCGCTGGTTGATCGCCGCCAGGTCGAGCGTCACCTCGCCGCGCCCGCCCGCCCGCGCCGTCGCCCGGACGCGCCCGCGACACCACGTGGTGTCGCCGATCAGGTTGTGGCGGCGCACCTGCACGCTCAGCCGCGCGAGCACGCCGTCGTCGCCCATCCAGTTGGTGACGAGGTGCCCCAGCCACGCGACCCGCTCGGGGCCGTAGTCGTAGGCGGCGGGCACGCCGACGGCGCGCGCCAGCGCGTCGTCCCAGTGCACGCGCTCCGGCGGCTCGGGCACGCCGGAGGCGTTCGGGATGCCCAGCGCGGGGTGCCGGTCGAACAGGTCGAAGGCCAGCCCGTGGGCGCGCACGTAGAGGCTGCCCCAGCCCTGCACGAAGGCCACGATCGAGGTCACGGTGAGCGGCCCCTTCACGACCTCCGGCAGCGTCTCGCCCACGCGCACGTCGTCCCACCACCGCGGCGTGGCGCCCCGGACCTCCTCGGTGCGGTAGGCCTCGCGGATGCGGGCGAGCGCGGCGGCGTCGTAGCGGGGCGGGGCCACCGGCGCGTAGGCCGCGCGCTCGCGCGCCGTGTCGCGCTCGGTGCGAAAGCACCAGGAGTCGGCCTCCGCCACGGTCTCGCCGCCCGGCCCGGTGAAGACCGTGCGGTACGTCTGCTTGATGGCGCGGCGGGCGAACCGGGAGTCCTTCTCCTCGAGCGCGAGCAGCACGCTGTCGCCGCGCAGGCGCTCCCCCTCGCGGATCGGGGCCCGCCAGCGGAAGTCGGTGCCCCCGTACATCGCGTGGATGCCCGGGAGCCCGCCCACGTACCCCGACACGATCCGGTCCATGGCGAAGAGGATCGTCGGGGGCGCCACGCCGTGGGCGACCCAGTGCGGGTTGCGATCGCCGATGCCGTGGGCCCAGTGCCGGATGGCGTCGCGCGTGGCCGTCTCGATGTAGGGCTCGGGGCGCGGCACGGGCTGCCCGAGCCGCGCGCGCAGCGCCGCCAGCGCCTCCTCGGTGATCCGGGGAAAGCTCACGCGCCGGGCCCGGTCCGCGCCCGCTCGCGCAGGGCGTGGCGGTCGACCTTGCCGGCCGGCGTGCGGGGCAGGGCCGCCACCAGCGCGACCCGGCGCGGGTACTCGTGCCGGCCGAGCCGCTCGCGCACGTGCGCCTGCAGCTCGGCGACGAAGCCCTCGCCCTCGCGCCCGGCGACGACGTAGGCGAAGGGGATCTGGCCGCGCAGGGGGTCGGGCACAGCCACCACCGCCGCCTCCCGCACGTCGGGATGGCGCAGGAGGATGGCCTCCATCTCGATCGCGCTCAGGGTCCACCCCGCGGAGATGATGACGTCGTCCGAGCGCCCGCCGTGGTGGAAGTAGCCGTCGGCATCCTGCCAGCCGCGGTCCTTGACGCGGAACCATCCCGCCGGGCGGCGCACCGCGATCTCGCCCACCTCGCCGGGCGGCAGCGGGCGGTCGGCCTCGTCCACGATGGCGACCTCCCAGCCCGGCGCCGCCTTGCCGAGCGTCCCCCGCCGGACCGTGTAGCCCTCGAAGCCCGGGTAGTTCACGATGATCACGCCGACCTCGGTGCTGCCGTAGATGCCGCACGGCGCGCACCCGAGCACGGTCTGGCAGAAGTCCCAGGTGCGCGCGTCCATCGGCTCGCCGGTGTAGGTCAGCTTGGCGAGTGGCAGCTCCCCGGGTGCGAGGCGCCCGGAATCGCGCAACATCCGGTACACCGTGGGGGCGGCGGCCAGGTTCGTCACCTCGAAGGCCCGGAGGCCGTCCAGCAGCCGCGCCGGATCGAACCGCCCGGCGTACGCGCCGGCGGGCAGGCCGAGCGCGAGCGGGCTGATGGTGCCGTGCCACAGACCGTGCCCCCAGGCCGGCGACGAGGGACAGAAGTAGCGATCGCCGGGCGCCAGGCCCAGACCGTAGAGGGCGGCGACCATCAGCGTCACGACGGAGCGGTGGGTGTGGCGGACGGCCTCGGGCAGGGCGCGCGTGGTGCCCGAGGTGTACTGCAGCACGGCGAGGTCGTCGGCGGCGGTGGCCGGCGCGTAACGGTCCGGCTCCCGCGCCAGGCGCGTCTCGAGGCCGGCGTCCACGCGGAGGACGTCCACGCCGAGCGCGGCGAGGCCCGCCGCGTCGGCCTCCGGCCCTGCCACGAGCAGGCGTGCCCCCGAGTCGGTGAGGCGCGGCGCGAGCGCGTCCGGCCCGAACAGGGTGAAGAGCGGCACGGCCACGGCTCCCCGCCGGAGGACACCGAACAGCGCGCCGTAGAAGGGCAGGGACGGCTCCAGGCAGAGCGCGACCCGGTCGCCGGGGGCGACGCCCCGGTCGGCGAGATGGTGGGCGAAGCGGGAGGACCAGGCCGCGAGGTCGGCGAAGGTGAACGTCTCGCGGCCGCCGTCGGCCCGCTGCAGGCGCAGCGCGGGGCCACCGCGCGCGACCCAGCGGTCCACGCACTCGTGCGCGAGGTTGAGGCGCGTGCGGTCGCCGTCGACCAGCGCCCACAGCGCGCGCCAGGAGAAGGAGGCCAGCGCGTCCGGATAGTGGCGGGCCTCGAGCGAGCTCACGGGTGCCCCGTCAGCTGCGCTCCCAGCGGATGGCCAGCTCGTCACGCTCGCCGAGCACCGTGCGCAGCAGGTCGACCAGGTCCTGGTCGCCCCCTTGCTCCTCCAGCGCGTCGATCGCCTCGCGCGTCAGCGCGGCGTCCCCCTCGTCGAGGTCGTCCTCCTCGAGGGCCTCGGCCAGCGCCTGGAACTGGCGGTCGCTCAGCACCGCGCACGCGCGATCGGTCTCACTCTCGTACACCCGCACCATTCCCGCCTCCTGGGCCGCGTAAGCATAGGCGGGCGGGGGCGGCGGGTCAAGGCGAGCCGGGTGGTATGCTGGCCGCCGAGAGGAGACGCCCGATGCCGAACGTCACGATCCAGTGGTACGCCGGCCGCACCACCGAGCAGAAGCGCGAGCTGACGCGCGCGATCACGGACGCCATCGTCCGCATCGGCAAGACGACGCCGGACCAGGTCCACGTCGTCTTCCAGGACGTCGAGAAGTCCGACTGGGGCTGGAACGGCAAGCTCGCCAGCGACTGACCGCGCGCGAGAGGAGTGCGTCGCCGTGACGAGCCCCGCCCCGGCTTCGCCGGGGCGGGTGCGAGCGTTGGGGGAATGGGGGCGCCCGGAGCCCCCATCTGAATCAGGTCTCGAGCACGCAGACCGCCTCGGGCGCGACGCGCTGGGGCGCGAGCGTCTCCACGCAGAAGAGGTGGATCGCGTCCCGGTCGTGCAGCCGGTAGCCGGTGCCGAGGTCGCCGCCGACGGTCAGGACGAAGTCCCCGCCACGCGTCGAGAAGACGGCGCCCGCGTCCCGCACGGCGGTGGCGCGGTGGACGTGCGCCAGCACCTCCTTGAGCTGCCGGGCGGTGGGGTAGCCGGTCTCGTCGGCGGCCTGCAGATAGGCGTAGTAGCGTGCCGGCGCCAGGACGGCCTCGTAGGGCCCGGGGATGCCCAGGCCGTCGAGCGTCTCCACGGCGCGCAGCAGGTCGGCGAGCACCTGGCCGGCGCGGCCCCAGTCGTGCGCCTTCACCCGGGGCGACTCGGAGCTGGCCAGGAAGCCGCTGCCCACCGGCTCGCCGTAGAAGGCGATGCGGTCCTCGGCCAGGGCCAGGTCGCGCGCCGCGGCCTCGGCCGGCCCCGTGTCCAGGACGGGCGCGCCCCGCTCGAACACCTCGATCGACGACCACGGCATGCTGAAGTCGACCCGCACCTCGGACAGCAGCACCACCTCCGGCACGCACACCACGGCCCGCCCCTCGGGGCTGCGGCAGGGAGTCATCGTGCCGAGCCGGGTCGCGACGTGGTCCCAGCCGTGCGGGCCGTCGAAGGTGGCCACGCGGCGGGCGGCCAGGACGTGCCGCGCCGCCTGCACCACCGCCTCGTCCAGCGCCTTCCAGACCCGTTCGGAGATCGGTGCCGCCTCGCGCCGCAGGTAGCCCATCACCGGCCTCCGCGCAGGGAGCCCAGGGGGACGGGCTGGCCGTTGGAGCCGCCCGGACGCTCGAGCGCCTCCTCGCGGCCGACGATGGAGCCCTCCGTGAACAGGTACTCGCGCAGCTTGTCCGAGAACGCGGCGTCCCGCCGCCGGATCCACTCCAGCACCATCGCGGCGTGCTCCTTCTCCTCGTCGCGGTTGTGCGCGAGGATCTCGCGCAGCTCGTCGTCCTGCGTGGCGTCGACGCGCTGCTGATACCAGTCGACGGCCTCGAGCTCCTCCATCAGGCTCACGATGGCCCGGTGCAGATCGCGCGTGGACGGGGGCAGGTCGACCTCGTGAAACGTCGCAGAGCTCTCGGCCATGCTGATTCCTCCGCAGGGGCGTGCTGGCCCCGGGGGGGCTCACGCACACGGCGTGCCGTTGACGCCTCGCCGCTTGACAGAGCGCCGGGCCACCCGGATATGTGAAGCGGCGGCCAGAGCCGCGGCCGGGGAGGTGCCATGGCAGGCAAGCGCGTGCGCGTCGCGGGGGTCGGGGACCTGCAGCCGGGCGAGGGGTGTGTCGTCGACGCGGAGGGCAGGGCCCTGGCCCTCTTCAACGTGGCCGGGTCGTACCACGCAATCGACAATGCCTGCGTGCATCGCGGCGGGCCTCTGGGCGCCGGGGACCTGGACGGACGCACGGTGAGTTGTCCGTGGCACGGCTGGCGCTGGGACGTCACCACCGGGGCCAGCACGACCAATCCGGCCCTGCGCGTGGCCTGCTATCCGGTCAGCGTCGAGGGCGACGGCGTGTACGTCGAGGTCGGGTGATCCGCGACGCGCTCGCTCGACCGCCGTCAGTTGCTCACGAGGTCACGGAGGCGGGCGCTTCCGGCCCGATACGCCTCGTCGGGCGACTCGTAGGCCATCCACTCGGCGGTCCAGCTGTTGGCGACGACCTCGTCGCGCTGGGGATCGTGGATCTCCCAGCGCCACAGGCACGGCTCGGCCATGAGCTGAACGGCGACCTTGAAGTGGGCGGCCTGCCGGTCCTGCATCGGATTGCCTCCTCCTCGCATGCGAGCGGCGCAGGAAGCTGCAATCCAGGTGCCCGACGGACGGCAAAGCCCGGCACGCGCAAAGTGCCCGTCTTCATGGACACGTGATGCGAGCCGAGAGGCGGGCGAGCCCCGCGGCGAGCCCGTCCGAGTAAACTCGTGCTGGAACTTTTCCGAATCGACATTCGGAGCTAGCATGGCCGGGATGATGACGCTGCCGTGGAGGCTGCCGTCCACCCGGACGCTCGTGTTCGGCGGCGTGGCCGTGGTGGTGGCGGTGCTGCTCGCGGGCGGCGTCTATCTCTGGTCCGCCGCCCGCCAGGAGCAGATGGAGCAGGCCTGGGCCGCGGTGAGCGCCCAGGCGCACGCGGCGACCGCTCCCGATGCGACCGCCGCGGCGCGAACGGAGGCGGGCGCCGCGGTGGAGGCGTTCCTGGCCCAGTACCCCTCGGCGCCGGACGCCGGAGAGGCGGCCTACGTCCTGGGCAACCTGCGTTTCGCGGCCGCGCAGTATCCGGGCGCCCGGGCGGCGTACGAGATCGCCGGGCAGAGGGCCACGGCGCCGACGATCCGGATGCTGGCCCGCTTCGGCAGCGCGCGCGCCTGGGAGGCCGAGGGCGACTTCGCGCGGGCGGCCGAGAGCCTCGAGGCGCTCCTGCGCGACCTGAAGCCCACGCAGTTCGCGTACGAGGAGGCACTCTTCGACCTCGCCCGCGCCCAGGAGCTCTCCGGCAAGAAAGAGGCCGCGGCGGAAACGTACCGCCGGCTCCTCAAGGACGTTCCGGCCGCCCGCAACGCGGAGGAGGCGAAGATCCGTCTCGCCAGCCTCGCGTCCATCCGCTAAGAGCCCCCAACGTCCAGCGCCGAGAGACCCCGCGGCGCGACCACGCTCGCGGTCTAGTTCCGATAAGGCGTATTATGTCAATTACGCCCGCCTGCCGTCAGGCGCGGGCTCAGCGTGCGAGCGCCATCCAGAGCAGCGGGCCGAGGACGAGGACGGCGGCCAGCGCGGCCGCCACGTAGTGCGCGGCGGCCAGGCGCGCGCGCGTATCCGCCAGCAGCAGGTCCACGAGCCGCTCGCCGG
Source organism: Candidatus Methylomirabilota bacterium (assembly GCA_025922915.1). GTDB lineage: Bacteria > Methylomirabilota > Methylomirabilia > Rokubacteriales > CSP1-6 > JAICGY01. The sequence goes on from JAICGY010000008.1 coordinate 14,491, forward strand.
CGAAGCGCTCGAGCCGCTCGGCGGTCACCCGCTCGCCGCGCTCGCGCAGTCCCGACAGGAAGCGGCGCTCGAGCGTGGCGCGGATCAGCCGGAGTCCGACGCGGGCGCCCCAGCGGCGCAGCGGCCGCCGGCGCGTGCCGGCGGACTCGGCCGTCAGGCGTCCCGCCTGCTGGTCCAGCAGGCGGTTGAAGGCGTCGACGTTCAGACCCTCGGTAGGCAGAGGCAGTCGCGCGACCAGCTGGGCCAGGAGCGGCTGCAGCGCGCGGCCGAGCGCGTCGTGGTAGAGCGGCAGCTGGCCCCGGAGGGCTCGCGTCGAGCCGTAGGCGCCGCCCACGAGGAGCCCGGCCACGCCGACCAGCGGCACGCCGAGGACGCCCCCGAGCACGCCGGCCAGGCCGCCGTGCTGGCTCAGCGCCAGGGTCAGCACGGCGACGGCAGCCCCGGCGAGGAGCAGGCCCCCGAGCGCCGCCCCCCGCGCGACAGCACGCGCCAGCGCGCGCGGGTCGATCAGCCGGGGATGTGCGCTTCCTCGGGCAAGGTCTCCCACTTCGGCTTCCACTCCGGCACCTCCAACCCGAACGTGTCGCAGAGCGCCTTGACCTCCGCGGCGAAGGCCTGGCGGACCTCGTCGTTGTCACGGAGCTTGAGCCGAAACGACCGATATAGCTGATTCTTCGGAGATCCCGGCCGGCCGAAGATGTTCATGGTGCGGATGTACCACCGGTTGAAGGTGGCCTGGGCGTCGTCGTGCGTGGCCGGATCCTCGGCCAGGCGCTTGACCCAGTACTCGCCGTGCCGGATGTGGAACTTCTCCTCCTTGAAGATGCCCTCGATCGCCCGCACCCAGGGCCCGTAGGAGGCCTGGCGCACGTCCTCCAGCTGATGGCCGGCCCCGCGGTCCATGCAGAAGTTGAAGAAGACGAAGTCGGTCCAGGTGTCGATCGGATAGTAGAAGATGTTCACCCGCTTGTCGGCGGTGATGCGCCGGGTGCCGATGTCCGCGTCGGCCTCGATGCGCATGGTGAAGGCGGCATCGTGGCCGCGCACGTGCGTGTCGACGTCGACGCCGAGATCCGCGAGCAGCCCGTACATGACGGCGGCGTGGCGGAGCTCGTCCTTGACGATCTGCGCGACGACGTGCTTCTCCTCGACGGTGGGCGCCTTGGCGATCCACGGTACGTAGCCGTAGCCGCCGGCCAGCTCGGAGTCGGCCTGCATCGTCATGAGGTGCACGAGATGCTCCCGGTAGTCCGGCGTCATCTCGTCGGGCGACTCCAGCCGCTCGCCGCGCGCGATCCGGGCCATCATCTCGCCGTGCAGCTCACCCATGGCTGCCCTCCTTGACCTCCAGGATACGCGCGCTCAGCGCCGCTCGACCACCCGCACGGCCTTGCCCTCGGAGCGCGGGAGCGAGTGCGGGGCCACCACGGTGACCTCCACGCTCAGCCCGATGGCCTTCTGCAGCCGCTCGGTCGCACGGCGGCGCACCTGCTCGAGGGCCGGGTGATGCTCGCGGAAGCCGCCGCAGCGCACCACGAGCGCCGGCGCCGGCTCCACCTGGATCTCCAGGCGGGCCAGGGTGGCCGTGCGATCGACGATCAGCACGTACGTCGGCTGCAGCTCGTCCAGGGCCAGCAGGGCCGCCTCCACCTCCGAGGGATAGAGGTTGACCCCCTTGATCACCAGCATGTCGTCGCTGCGCCCCTTCAGCCGGTCGATGCGCGCGGAGGTGCGACCGCAGGGGCAGGGCTCCGGGCGGAGGGCGGTGATGTCCCCCGTCCGGTAGCGGATCATCGGCAGCGCCCGCTTGGTGAGGGTCGTGAGCACGAGCTCGCCCTCCGTGCCCGGCGGGAGCGGTACCCCGGTGGCGGGATCCACGATCTCCGGGAGGAAGTGGTCGTCGCAGACGTGCAGGCCCGTCCGGCGCTCGCACTCCCCGGCCACGCCGGGGCCGACGATCTCCGACAGCCCGTAGATGTCCGAGGCCCGGCAGTCGAACGCGCGCTCGAGGGCGGCGCGCAACCCCTCGCTCCACGGCTCGGCGCCGAACATGCCATGGCGGACGCCGAGCGCCCGCGGGTCGCCCCCCTGCTCCGCCAGGCTCTCGGCGATGTGCAGGGCGAACGAGGGCGTGGCGCACAGGGCGGCCGGCTGCAGGTCCTGGAGCAGCAGGTGGTGTCGCGCGGTGTTGCCCGACGACACGGGCACCACCGTCATGCCGATACGCTCGCCGCCGTCGTGGAAGCCGAGGCCGCCCGTGAAGAGCCCGTAGCCGAAGCCGTTGTGCAGGAGGTCGCCCCGGCGCGCGCCGGCCGCCGTCATCACGCGCGCCATCACCTCGCGCCAGACCTCGAGATCCTCGGCGGTGTAGCCGACCAGGGTCGGCTTGCCGCGCGTGCCGGACGAGGCGTGCAGGCGGGCCAGCTCCGCCGGCGCCACCGCGAAGAGCCCGAACGGGTAGTGATCGCGCAGGTCGGCCTTCGTCGTGAACGGCAGCGCCGCCAGCTCGTCGAGGTCGCGCACGGCGCGGTCCCGCAGGCGCGCGGCGTGGAACGGCACGCGGGCGCGCGCCCAGTCGAGCGTGGCCTGCAGCCGCTCGAGCTGCAGGGCGCGCCGCGTGGTCGGCGGCTGGCTCTCGGCGGCCGGGTTCCAGAGCATCGCGCTCAGGACCGCCGGGGCGGCTCCGGATACTGCTGGTCGACGATGCGGTGCTGACGAAGGCCGACGGCCTCCCGCTGGATGAGCAGGGCCAGGCGCGCCGCCAGCGCCTTCTGTCGCGCCGCCTCGTACTCGGCCAGGAGCCGGGCCCGCCGGCCCGGCGCGGGCGCCTCGTCGAGCGCCCGCGCCAGCGTTCTCGCCTCGTCGAGCGCGGCCTCGAGCCGCTCGCCGGCCCGGCCGAGGGCCGAGGCCTTCTCCCGGGTGATCTCCTGCTCGATGCGCCGGTGGGTCTCGGCGCGGCTCATTCCAGCGCCACCGCCTTCACGAGCCACTGCTGGCGCTGGAGGAACCGGGCCACCGTGTCGAGCGTGCGCTCGTCGGCGCCGGGATCGAGGGTGACCCGGTCGGGAACGATGTGGCGGACCTCCGGGTAGCTCACCAGCACCCGGCACAGGGTGCGGATGCGCGGGTCGGGCGTCAGCAGGCCGCGCGCCCCCGGCACCGTCCACGGCTTCTGGAACTCCACGCGGATGGCCCGGGCCGGGTTCACCGGGCGGCCTTCCGCGCCACCGCCCGGTAGACGGCGAGGGTGCGCGCGACCTGCAGGCCCACGTCGAACTCGCGCTCGGCGTGGCGGCGGGCTCGCTGGGCCATCCCGGCGCGCCGGTCCGCATCGAGCAGGAGGCCGACGGCGGCGTCGGCGAGCGCGTCGCGCTTCGTCAGGACGCCCGTCTCCCCGTCGCGCACGACCTCGGCGCACCCCGGCGCGTCGACCGCCACCGCGGGCAGGCCGCACGCCGCCGCCTCCGCGAGCACGAGCCCCTGCGTCTCGGTCTCCGAGGCGAAGAGGAAGAGATCGGCGGCCTGGTAGCAGACGGGCAGCGCCGCGTGCTCCCGGACGCCCAGGAACGTCACGCGCGCGGCGGCGGCCAGCCCGCCGGCGAGCCGGCGCAGCGCCGCCGCCTCCTTGCCCTGCCCGACCACGAGCAGGCGGGCCTGCGGCACGGTCGCCACCATCCGGTCGAAGGCGTGCAGGAGGCGATCCACGCTCTTCTCGCGGTCCAGGCGGCCGACGTACAGCAGGAGCGGCTGGGCGGCGTCGAGGCCGAGGGCGCGCCGGGCGGCGGCGCGGTCGCCCGGGCGAAAGCGCGCGAGGTCGACGCCCGTCGGCACCACGGCGATCGGCACCGTCACCCCCCGCCCGCGCAGCTCGTCGCGCACCACCGCCGACGGGGCCAGCACGGCGTCGGCCCGGGCGGCGAAGCGGGCGCTGAGCCCGAGGGCGGCCGCCTCGACGAGCGGGCGCGTGAGCGGCACGTAGTGCGCGTACTTCTCGTAGCGCGTGTGGTACGTGAAGACGAGCGGGCGGCGGGCGGCGCGGGCGAAGCGGGCCGCGGCCGGCCCGAGCAGGAACGGATGGTGCGCGTGAAAGACGTCGAAGGGCGTCGTGCGCACGACGTGGGCGGCCGCGGACGACCACGGCACGGCGAGCGCGAACTCGGGATACGTGGCGGCCGGGATCGAGGGGTAGCGGACCACCCGGGGCGCAACCACCGCGCCGGCCAGCCGCGGCGCGAACACCCACGCCTCGTGGCCGCGGTCCTCGAGGCCGCGGCGCAGCGTCTCCACCGAGATCGTCACGCCCCCGCAGAACGGCAGGTAGTTGTTCGTGAAGAGCGCGACGCGCACCGGCGCGGGCTCCCGGCTCACGTCTTGTTGAACTTCTCGAAGTCCTCCGGCTTGATGTTCTGCAGCCATTCGCGCAGCTGCTCGGGATCGTCGGCCTTCATCTCGGCCTCCTTGGCGACCTCCATCTTCCCCGCCTTGGGGAAGACCTCCTCCTCCACGTAGATCGGGGCGGCGGCGCGGAGCGCGAGGGCGATGGCATCCGAGGGGCGCGAGTCCACGGTGTACTCGACGCCCTGGAAGCGGAGATGGAGCAGGGCGAAGAAGGTGTTCTCGCGCAGGTCCGTGACCACGACCTTGACGACCTGGGCGTCGATCGTCTCCAGGATGCTCTTGATGAGGTCGTGGGTCATCGGCCGGGGCGTCGCGATCTTCTCGAGCTCGAGGGCGATGGCATTGGCCTCGAAGATCCCGACCCAGATCGGCAGCGACCGCTTCTCCTCGTCGTCACGGAGGATGATGATCGGCATGTTGGACACGGGGTCCAGGGCCAGCCCACGGACCTTCATCTCGACGAGCATACGGCCTCCTCCGGCGTCGGCACGAGCACGCCCCGCAGGCTGTGGGGCAGGACCTCCGTCACCTGGACATCGACGACGTCCCCCACCCCGGCGCGCCCGCCGCCGTCGACGTTCACGACGCGATTGCAGCGGGTCCGTCCCGACAGCGCTCCCGGATCCTTCCGGGACGCGCCGTCGATCAGGACCTCCACCGTCCGGCCGGCGAGCCGCGCGCTCCGGGCCGCCGTCACGCGCTGGACGACCGCGAGCAGCCGCGCGTGGCGCTCGGCCTTGACCGCGTCCGGCACCTGGTCCGGCATGCTCGCCGCCGGCGTGCCCGGCCGCCGCGAGTAGCGGAAGGAGAAGACGTTGTCGTACCCGACGCGCTCGACCATCTCCAGCGTGGCCGCGAAGTCGTCCTCGGTCTCGCCGGGGAAGCCGACGATGAGGTCCGTCGAGAACGCCATCGCGGGCACGGCGTCGCGGAGGGCGGCGACGAGCTCGAGATAGCGCTCGCGGGTGTAGCCGCGGTTCATCCGCGCGAGCACCGCGTTGGAGCCGGACTGGAGCGGCAGGTGGAAGTACTCGCAGACCTTCGGCACATCGGCCATGGCCCGGACCAGCCGGGGCGTGAGGTTGTACGGGTTCGAGGTGGTGAACCGGATCCGGGCCAGGCCGGGGACCTCGCTCACGCGCGCCAGGAGCTCGGCGAGGTCGGTCGGCGGGGTGAGATCGCGGCCGTAGGCGTTCACGGTCTGCCCGAGGAGGGTCACCTCGCGGCACCCGTCGGCGACGAGGCCCCGGACCTCGGCCAGGATGGCCGCCGGCGGATGGCTCCGCTCGCGCCCGCGGGTCCGCGGCACCACGCAGAAGGTGCAGTGCTTCTCGCAGCCCTCCATGACGGTGACGAAGGCCTTGAGGGGGCGCACGCCGGGGGGCCGCGCCGTGATCTTGACGAGCGGCGCCTCGGCCGTCTCCAGGAGGTGCCGGCGCCCCTCGCGCGCGCGCGCCACGAGCTCGGGCACCCGCGCGATCGCCGCCGATCCGAACACGAGGTCGACCTGGGGCGCCCGCCGGAAGACGGTGGCGTTCTGGAGGACCGCCATGCAGCCCATCACGCCGACGACGACGTCGGGCCGCGCCGTCTTCAGCCGCCGCAGCTCCCCGAGCTTGGAGAAGACCTTCTCCTCGGCCTTCTCGCGGATGGCGCAGGTGTTCAGGAGGATCACGTCGGCCTCGGACTCGTCGGCGGTGAGCTCGTACGCGTGCTCACGCAGCAGACCGGCGACTCGCTCCGAGTCGTACTCGTTCATCTGGCAGCCGTACGTGATCAGGTGCAGCTTGGCCATGCGTCGTCCGGAAACGTCGGGATTTACGTCGAATCGACCGTAGCACCCGGTCCCATCGAAGTCAAACCACGCACCCGTCACGCGCGCTTCTGCCGTGCCCGTACCGCCGCTCTTCGGACGGCAAGCTGCACCCGATCGCTCCTCGGAGGGAAGCTGCACCCGCCGCCCGGCCGGCGGCGAGCTTGCCATCTCGGTGTTCTCGATCAGGACGGGATGTCGCCCACGCACCCACGCCCTCGCCCCCACCGGTGCCCGGGCCACACGCTCGGTTCCGCGCTGGGGGGTGTCGGGGGGAGCCGCGTGCTCCCCCCGACATGTGGCTTACAGCCTAATCCACCTCGGCCGGCCGGCCGGGCGCGACGCGGGCGCGCGCGGGACCGCCGCCGTTGCCGTGGCCGTTGCCGAAGGTCAGGGGCGGCCTCACCTCGAACTGCCGCTCGAGGCGGGCCCGCCGCTCCTTCCAGCCCTCCTGGTACTCCAGCTCGTCCTCGTGCAGCGTGGCCGGCTGCTTCACGCCGTGCGCCAGGCGGAACTGGATGGCGAGCTCGGAGGCGCGCCGGCGCACCTCGTCCCACGGCGTGCCGAGCGCGAACTGGTCGGAGATCGCCCCGATGCGGCCGGTGTGGATGTTCACGGAGAGCGTCACGCAGGACAGGATCGGGCCCGACCAGTACGAGGTCTGCGAGTTGATCGGCACGGGCAGGATGTGCAGGTTGTGGCTGCCGCGGCAGTCGCCCGCCACCATGGGCGCGGCCGCCCACGGCGAGGTGATCTCCCCCGGCGCCGGCCAGTCGCCCTGCGCGAACGCCACGAGCACCGGGTCGTCCTTGCCGCCGTAGGTGAACCCCTTCTTGGTCTTGATGTTGTGCAGGCGCTCCGCCGAGCAGATGTAGCCGAGCTGGTCCTTCTCGCCCCGGTCGTTCCGGCTCCAGATGCGTGCGACCACGAACCGGGAGGAGCGTGTCAGGCCCTCGATGTCGTAGAGGTCCTCGGGGGCCCGGAGCGTGATGACCTTCTCCTGGAGCCCCTTCGCCATCTCCTCCATCTTGCCGTCGAGCGCCTTCTGGTCGCGGGGGTGCGCCCCCGCCTCGATGGCCTGGGCCTTCGTGTCGAGGTCGACGATGTCCAGCAGGTAGCCGCGCTTCATCTTGGAGGCGGCGATGACGAGGCCGGTGTTGAAGCGGGGCAGCAGGTAGGCGCCGGTCGCATAGTAGTTGAACGCCATCGGCTCCGTCTTGTCGGCGAACGAGAGCACGACGGTCTGCGACGCGTTGTCCTTGCGGACGGGCAGCGGCAGCGCCACCGTGGCCGGGCCGGCGCCCCGCAGGTTACCGGTGAACGCATCGGCCACGAGATCCTGGCCGGGGCCGTAGAGCCCGAGCTCGGCGGCCTTCGCCGCGCCCTCCTGCAGCGCGTCCCACATCAGCTCGTCGACCACCGTCATGTCGACGTTCTCGGTCATGATGCCGGTGACGGCGACGTCGTCGCCCGTGTGCGTGACCACGAGGGAGGTGAAGATGGGTTCGCCGCCGGCGCTGTTGTTGTCGAGCACGAACTTCGCGACGGTGGACTTGACCTCCTCGGCCGCCACCACGTGACCGCCCACGCCGCCGACGTCGGCCTTGGTCGCCTTCACGAAGCGCTGGACCAGCGCGGGGTTCCGGGCGAAGACGTACGATCGGTACGAGAAGATGTTGGGCGTGTTCGTGACGGGAATCTTCTCCGCCAGCGTCTGCGGCAGCCCCGCCAGCTCGTCCCTGGACTGGTGGTACTCGGAGAACGGCACGGGATGTCCATCGGGCGGGCCGTATCGCCTCGCGCTCATGCTGGCCTCCTCGCGGCTCGAGGTGAGGACCGGGGCTGACGGCGACGAGGATAGCGAGGTACACTCGAGGCCGTCAAGCAAGAACTTGATTCCTATGAAAGTAATTTCTCAGCCCTCGCGCGAGCTCCGGCTCATGGTCCAGTGCCTGGAGCTGTACTACCGGCACGGTCAGAGCCAGAAGGACATCGCGAGCGCGCTCGGCGTGTCGGCGGCCACGGTGTCGCGGTTCCTCAAGCGCGCGTTCGACGACGGGCTGGTGCGCGTGGAGCTCGACCTGCCCCGCGCGGAGGAGCTGGAGGTCGCGCTCGCGCAGCGTTTCGGCCTGCACGAGGCGGTGGTCGTCCTCGCGGGCGGCCGGGGCGACCTCCGGGCCGAGCTGGGCACGGCGGCCGCCGCCTACTTCGAGAAGATCGCCCGTCCCGGCATGCGCGTCGGCCTCTCGTGCGGCTTCACCCTCTACCACACCATCCGCGCCCTCCGGGAGCGCCGGCTGCGCGACCTCGCCCTCTATCCGCTGTCCGGCGAGAGCACGCTCGAGCAGGTCGATCTCTTCCCCAACACCCTGGTGGGGATGATGGCCGCGAAGTACCGGCCGCACGTCCGCGCGTACGCCCTGCCCGTCCAGCACCTCGTCTCGGCGCGGCAGATCGAGCGCGAGCGCCGGCGGCTGCTGCGGAACACCGGGATCCGGGCGATCTTCGAGGCGGCCCAGTCCGTCGACGTCGCCCTCGTCGGCATCGGGCTCGTCGCCGAGGGCACCCCCGGGTTCTGCACGCTCGCCGAGGCGTTCGGCCTCAGCGTCAAGCGGCTCCGGCAGCTGGGCGTCGTGGGCGAGATCAACTACCAGCCGATCGACGCCGAGGGCCGCATCGTCGACCGGCCGGAGCTGCGGGCGCTCATGCACCGCGTGCTCTCGGTGGAGGGCGAGCGGCTGCGCGAGCTCGCGCGGCGCGACGATCGCTGGGTCATCGCGGTGGCAGGGGGCCGGCCCAAGCTGGACGCCGTGCGGGGCGCCCTGCGCGGGCGGTTCGTGAACGTGCTCGTGACCGACGCGGACTGCGCGGCGGCCCTGCTGGGGCGCTGACCCGGGGCCGCTGGCCCCGGGGAGTCACTCCTCGGCGACGACTCCCATGCGGCGGAACTTCTCGTACCGCTCCGCCACCAGCGTGTCGCCCGACCGGCCCGTCAGCTCGTCGAGGTGGCGGCGGAGGGCGTCCCGCAGGTGGGCGGCCGCCGCGTCCCAGTCGCGGTGGGCGCCGCCCACCGGCTCCGGCACGATGTCGTCGATGACGCCGAGCCGCATGAGATCGGGCGCGGTCGTCTTCATGACGGTGGCGGCCTCGGGCGCCTTGCCGGCGTCGCCCCACAGGATGGCCGCGCACCCCTCGGGCGAGATCACCGCGTAGACCGCGTACTCCAGCATCAGCACGCGGTTGCCCATGCCGATCGCCAGGGCGCCGCCGCTGCCCCCCTCGCCGGTGACGACGGCGACCAGCGGCGTGCGCAGCGCCGCCATGCGGCGGAGGTTGCGGGCGATGGCCTCGGCCTGGCCCCGCTCCTCCGCGCCCAGCCCCGGGTAGGCGCCCGGCGTGTCGATGAAGGTCACCACCGGCTTGGCGAACCGCTCGGCCAGATCCATCAGCCGCTCCGCCTTGCGGTAGCCCTCGGGGTGCGGCATGCCGAAGTTGCGCGCGATCTTCTCGCGCGTGTCGCGCCCCTTCTGGTGCCCGAGCACCACCACCGAGCGGCCCTCGAACCGGGCGAGGCCGCCGACGATGGCGGCGTCGTCGCCGAACCGGCGGTCCCCGTGGAGCTCGAGGAAGTCCTCGAAGAGGAGCCGGCACCAGTCGCGGGTGTACGGCCGCTTGGGGTGGCGGGCGAGCTGCGTCCGCTGCCAGGCGGTCAGCCCGGCGTAGGTGCGCTGGCGCAGCCGGTCGAGGCGGTCCTCCAGGCGCCGGATCTCGTCGCGGACGCGCACGGGATCCTCGTCGGCCTGCAAGGCGGCGATCCGGGTCTCGAGCTCGAGCAGCGGCTGCTCGAAGTCAAGGGCGTCCGGCATGGTCCACCGTGACCGCCGCGCCGCCGGCCAGCGCCGCCAGGCGGGCCGCCAGGTCGGGGCCCGGCTCCACGCCGAGGCCGCGGGCGCGCACCACGACCTCCGTGTCGCCGACGAGGAGGTGCACGAAGAGCGGGACCGGTCCCGGATGCGCCTCGCACGCGCGCCGGAGCTCGGCGAGCACGGCGGGAGCCGGGTCCGGCAGGCGCACGCGGCACGCCGTGGGCTCGGTCGTCCCGTTGCGCGGCCGGCCCCCGCCCGCCAGCGCGTGCTCGAGCAGCCGCACGTCCTCGGCGAGGACGACGCGGCCCTTGTCACCGTCGTCCACCCGGCCCCGGACGACGACGGGGTCGCGGGCGCGCAGGTACGGCGCCGCCAGCTTGAACGGCTCCGGGAACACCGTCACCTCGACGCCTCCCGTCATGTCCTCCAGCGTCGCGAAGGCCATGCGGTTGCCGCTCTTCGTCGCCGTCTCCTTGAGGGCGACGACGAGGCCGAAGAGCGTGACCCGGGCGCCGTGGCTCCGGGCGGCGAGGTCGGCGGCGGTGGTGACGCCGAGCTCGTCGACGACGCCGGCGAAGCGAGCGAGCGGATGCCCGGACACGTAGAAGCCGAGCACGTCCTTCTCGTACGCGAGCCGCTGATCGTCGGGCCACTCCTCGGCGACGGCCACCGGGGCCGGCGCGCGCGTGGCCGCCGGCCCGGCCGGCAGGAGGTCGAAGAACGAGCCCTGCCCTTCCGCCCGCTCCCGCTGCACGCGCTGGCCGGCCTCCAGCGCCAGGTCGGCCTGTGCGAGCAGGTGCGCCCGCGGCAGGCCCAGCGAGTCGAAGGCGCCGGCCTTGATCAGGCTCTCCACGACGCGGCGGTTGACCAGCCGGAGATCGACCCGCGCACAGAAGTCCTCGAGCGTCGTGAACGGTCCCTGCCCGCGGCGGATCTGGAGGATCGACTCCATCGCCGCCTCGCCGACGTTCTTGATCGCGGCCAGGCCGAAGCGCACGGTGTCGCCGGCGACGCTGAAGCGGGCGTGCGAGACGTTCACGTCCGGGGGCTGGACCTGGATGCCCATCGCCCGGCACTCCTCGATGTACTTCACGATCTTGTCGGTGTCCCCCATTTCCGACGTGAGGAGCGCGGCCATGAACTCCACGGGGTAGTTGGCCTTGAGGTAGGCCGTCTGGTAGGCCACGAGGGCATAGGCGGCGGCGTGCGAGTTGTGCACGACGACGCCGTTGGCGATGAAGCTGCCGGCGTCGGGGACCTCGAAGTCGTACGTCGGCTCCGTCCCCTGCACGGTGTACGAGGCGGGCGGCGACCAGACGATCGGGACCTCGGTGACGGCCACCGCGCCCCGGCCCTCGCCGCGGCGCCGCGCCGCCACCCGGCGGTCGGCGGCCGCCACCGTGTCGAGGACGGCAACGGCGTCGTCGGGGGTCAAGGCGCGGGCGTCGACCCAGCCGCGCTGCGTGAAGATCGGGTGGTCGGGCGTGCACCGCACCGCCATGCCATTGGCGAGGACGAGGCGTCCGACCTCGCGCACCCCGCTCGGGCGCACGGCGCGCGCCCGGCAGGCGCCGTCCTTCGTGAGGACCAGGTCTCCCTCCCGGATGGCGGTGATGGGCTTGCGCGAGCCGTCGGCCATCTCGATCCACGAGTCGGCGGCCAGGCACTTGTTGAAGCCGTAGCCCGCGAACTTCTCCATCAGCTCCCAGACCCGCTCCGCCTTGGGCGCCGCCGTCCCCCGCTCCGCGCAGCCGGCCAGGAACTTCTCGCGCTGCTTCGCCATCAGATCGCGGTCCTTCTTGCCCATGGCCCGGCGGAGCGTGTCCGCCTCGCCCATGGTGAAGCCCGCCATCTCGGAGGCGATCTGCATGATCTGCTCCTGGTACACCATGATCCCGTACGTCTCCCGCGTGTACGTCTCCATGGCGGGATGCTCGTAGGTGATCCGGGCCTTGCCGTGCTTGCGCGCGATGAAGTCGGGGATCAGCTCCATCGGGCCCGGCCGGTACAGCGAGACCATGGCGATGACGTCCTCGAGCCGCTCGGGGCGGAGGCCGCGGAGGGCCTCCCGCATCCCCGCCGACTCCAGCTGGAAGACGCCGAAGGTCTTCGCCTCGCCCAGGAGCGCGTACGTCCGCTCGTCGTCGAGGGGGATCGCGTCGAGGTCGACGTGGACGCCGCGGGATTCCCGGACCAGCTGGACCGTGTTGGCGAGGACGGTCAGCGTGCGGAGGCCGAGGAAGTCCATCTTGAGGAGGCCGAGCTTCTCGATCGGCCCCATGGCGTACCCGGTGATCAGCTCCGGCCGCTTGGGATCCTTGTAGAGCGGGACGTGCTCGTCGAGCGGATCGTCGGAGATGACGACGGCGGAGGCGTGCACGGAGGCGTGGCGCGTGCAGCCCTCGAGCGCCTTGGCGATCTCCCACAGCTCCTTGACGTGCGGCTGGGTCCGCACCACCTCGGCCAGAGGCGGCGACTTCGACAGGGCGTCGTCGAGCGTGATGTTGAGCGGGAAGCCGGGGACCAGCTTGGCGATGCGGTCGACGTCGGTGTACGAGAGGCCGAGCACGCGCCCGACGTCCCGGATGGCCGCCTTCGCCCCCAGCGTCCCGAACGTGATGATGTGGGCGACGCGGTCCCGCCCGTACTTCTCGGCCACGTACCGGATGACCTCGTCCCGCCGGTCGTCTGCGAAGTCGATGTCCATGTCGGGCATCGAGATCCGCTCGGGGTTCAGGAACCGCTCGAAGAGCAGGCTGTAGCGCATCGGATCCACGTTCGTGATGCCCAGGCAGTAGGCCACCAGGGAGCCGGCCGAGGAGCCGCGCCCGGGCCCCACCGCCACCCCCTGCTCTCGCGCGTAGCGGATGAAGTCCCAGACGACGAGGAAGTAGCCGGAGAACCCCATCTTCTGGATGACCGCGAGCTCATGGGCCAGGCGGGCCTCGAGCGCGTCGCCGGGGCTCCCGCCATAGCGCCGGCGCAGCCCGTCGCGGGCGAGCTCCTCGAGGCAGCTCTCGAGCGTGTGGCCGTCAGGCACCCGGTAGCGCGGCAGGTGGAACTGCCCGAACTCGAGCGTGAGGTTGCACTGCTCCGCCACCGCCAGCGTGTTGCGGCACGCCTCGGGGATGTCGGCGAACACCCGCGCCATCTCCTCCGCCGACTTGACGTAGAACTCCTCGGTGGAGAAGCGCCAGCGGTCGGGGTCGCTCATCGTGGCGCCCGTCTGGATGCAGAGCAGCGCCTCGTGGGCCCGGGCGTGGCCGGCCTCGAGGTAGTGCGAGTCGTTGGTGCCCGCCACCGGCGCCCCGAGCGCCTTCGCGATCCTGAGCGTCTCGCCCGTGACCTTCACCTGCTCGCTCAGGCCGTGGGCCTGAACCTCCATGAAGTAATGATCTTTTCCGAAGACCTCCTGGTACCACCCC
>JAICGY010000009.1 GCA_025922915.1 Candidatus Methylomirabilota bacterium
CGTGACGGGCGCGCGCGCCGGGCCCTTGACCATGGTCGGGTCGATGCTCAGCGTGGCCGGCGCCTCCACGCAGGAGGCGAGCGCGAGGGCGAGCAGGAGCGGCAGTCGCTCGCGCAGGCGGGTGTAGACTCGCCGCGGGCGCGGTCGATCGGGCACGCGCATCACCACGCGGAGGATATCATGGGGCGACGGCGGTAACGGATGGGCTTCCTCGTGCGCGCGCTCGTCAATGCCGCCGCCATCGGGCTGGCGGCGTACCTCCTGGACGGGATCAGCCTCGAGGGGCTCCTGCCCGCGCTGGTGGCCGGCGTCGTCCTCGGCCTGGTGAACGCGCTGGTCCGGCCCGTGCTGCTGATCCTCACGTTCCCGCTGACGCTGCTGACGCTCGGCCTCTTCATCTTCGTCCTCAACGGCCTCTGCCTCTGGCTCACCTCCGCGCTGGTGCCGGGCTTCGTCGTCACCGGCTTCTGGGCCGCCGTCCTCGCCGCCCTCGTCGTCTCGATCGTGAGCTGGCTGCTGACGACGTTCGTGGCCGATACGGGGCGCATTCAGCGTCTCGGCTAGGCCGCGTCTCGACCACGCGCGGCGACGCGGGGGGGCCGGGGAGGTGCGGACGGGGTACCCTCCCCGGGGCACGCTGTCCACGACGCGTGGCGCGCAGCAGTCGAGCCACGAAGACCCTGGCGGCGACGCCCTCGACCCGCAGAAGCCACGGCCCCGGGGAGGGCACCTCGTCCGCACCTCCCCGGCCCCCCCGCGACATCGGTGGGAGTCGAGACGCGCGCGCGCCGAGGCGCACGTGCGAGCGTCGCGTGCGCCGGGGGTCAGGCGGCGCGGCCGGATTCCTCGGTGAGGGAGGTCACGATGTACGTGCCGCTCTTCTCGTCGCGCTCGAGGGTGACGATGCGCGCCTTGGCCGCCTCCTCGAGGAGCTTCGAGAAGGTCGCATAGCCGTAGTAGGACTCGTTGAAGGCCGGGTTCTTCCGGATCATCGTCTGCTTGACCATCGAGCCCCAGAGCGTCTCCTTGTTCTCGCGCTGCAGGGCCTGGATGGCGTCGATCAGCTGGGCCATGGCCTCCGCCTTCTTTTCGGGCAGCCCGTGGAGCAGCCGGGTCTTCTTGGTCTCGCGGATGAGATCCTCGTAGAAGATGAACTCGTCGCAGGTGCCCACCAGCAGGTCGGAGGAGGACGACTTGACGCCGAGACCGATCACGTAGCGATCGTTCTCGCGCAGCTTCGAGACGAGCGGGGAGAAGTCGGAGTCACCCGACACGAGGGCGAAGCTGTCGATGTGGGTCTTGCCGTAGGCCAGGTCGAGGGCGTCGACGACCATCCGGATGTCCGCGGAGTTCTTGCCGCTGTAGCGCGACTGGGGCACGTCGATCAGCTCGATGGCGTACTCGTGGAAGGGGCGCTTGTACTCGGTGAAGCGGTTCCAGTCGGCGTAGGCGCGCCGCACGATGATCTTGCCCTTCTCGAGGAGCCGCTCCAGGACCAGCTTGATCTCGAACTGCTTGTACTGTGCTTCCTTGACCCCGCGCGCGATGTTCTCGAAGTCGATGAACAGGGCCAGCTTTCGTTCGCCGTTCATCCCGCTCCTTTCGGGCCGGCCCCGGGCGGGCCGTACCCGTGTTCCCGGCGCCGTGTCCCATTATAGGGTGGCGCCTCGCGGCGCCGGCCCAGGCTTTGTCGCGTGGACCGCCGGGCCCGCTCGCCCGGCGGTATAGTGGGGCGCGATGGCCAAGCTCCTCTGGGACATGTGGAGACAGCGCATGAGGGAGAAGGATCCCGCCCTGACCGCGCGCACCCCGCCCGGGCAGACGCTGACGGAGAAGTGGCCGGTCCTCACCTACGGGCGCACCCCGCGCTTCGACCCGAAGCGGTGGACGTTCCGCTGCTTCGGTCTCGTCGAGCGCGAGACGACCTGGACGTGGGAGGAGTTTCAGCGGCTGCCGCGGGTCACGCGGCAGTCCGACATCCACTGCGTCACGCGGTGGTCGCGGCTGGACAACGTGTGGGAGGGCGTGCCGATGCAGGCCGTCCTCGACGCCGTCCGCCCGCGGCCGGAGGCGAGGTTCGTGCTGCAGCACGCCGATCCCGACTACACCACGAACATCGCGCTGGAGGACCTGGCGCGGGACGACGTGCTCCTGGCCCTGGCATGGAACGGCCGCCCCCTCGAGCCCGACCACGGCGCTCCCGTCCGGCTCGTCGTGCCGCACCTGTACTTCTGGAAGAGCGCGAAGTGGCTCCGGGGGCTGGAGTTCCTCGAGGTGAACCCGCCCGGCTTCTGGGAGCAGAACGGCTACCACATGCACGGCGACCCCTGGACCGAGGAGCGCTACTCCGACCAGGAGACGCGTGCCATGCAGCAGATGCGCGCGGAGGCGGCCCGCCGCCTGCGCGAGCGCGGGTAGGTGGCGCCGCCGACGATGGGGATCCGCGTCGAGCGCGCCGGCTCCGTCACCACGGTCGTCCTCGATCGCCCCGAGGCGCGCAACGCCGTCGACGGTCCGACGGCCGCCGCGCTCGCGGATGCGTTCCGCGCCTTCGAGGCGGATTCCGCGGCCCGCGTGGCGGTCCTCTGGGGCGCCGGCGGCACGTTCTGCGCCGGCGCCGACCTGAAGGCCATCGGCACCGCGCGCGGCAATCGCGTGGACGCCGAGGGCGACGGCCCCATGGGCCCGACACGGATGCTGCTGGCGAAGCCGGTCATCGCGGCGGTGGCCGGGTATGCGGTCGCCGGCGGCCTCGAGCTGGCGCTGTGGTGCGACCTGCGCGTGGTCGAGGAGGATGCCGTCTTCGGCGTCTTCTGCCGCCGCTGGGGCGTGCCCTCGTCGAGGGCGGCACCGTGCGGTTGCCCCGCCTGATCGGGATGAGCCGAGCCCTCGATCTGATTCTCACCGGACGAGCTGTATCAGCCCGTGAAGCCGAGCAGATCGGCCTGGCGAACCGGGTCGTTCCCGCCGGGCGATCCCGCGAGGAGGCGGAGGACCTGGCGAGGACGCTCGCCTTGTTTCCGCATGGCTGCCTGCTGAGCGACCGGAGATCGGCCCACGAGGCCGCCGGGCGCTCGCTCACCGAGGCGCTCGCCAGCGAGTTCCGGCTGGGCAAGGCCACGATCGATTCGGGCGAAGCCGCCGTCGGGGCTGCCCGGTTCGCCGGCGGGGCCGGCCGTCACGGCGCGCTCGACCAGCCGCGCTGAGGCCGGACGACGGTCGAGAGGGCGCCGCCGCCCAGGGCCACCACCGCGGTCCCGAAGAACGTCGCCGCGAAGCCCCACTGCGTGGCCACCACGCCCGCCGACATGGCGCCGATCGCGATGCCGAGCTCGAGCGCCGTGTAAAAGGTCCCCATCGCGCGGCCCCGATCCCCGGCGGCCACGCCGTCGACGCACCAGGCCATCAGCGCCGGCTGCGCGGTGCCGAAGGCCAGGCCGTAGGCGCCCCCCGCGAGGGCCAGGCCGAGCGCGCCCTCCGACAGGGCGAGCACCGTGAGCGCGACGGCGGCGAGCAGGAGGCCCGTGCCCGCGACGGGGGCGCGCCCGAGCCGGTCCGAGAGCCGGCCGGCCGGCCCCCGCGCCACCGTCAGCACCAGCGCGTACACCAGGAAGAACACCCCGGGATTGACCCCGTGCCGGTCGGCGTGGAGGGGCAGGAAGGACACGACCGCCCCGTACGTGAGCATCAGGCAGAGCGTGACCAGCGACGGCCGGAGCGCCGAGCGGCTGAGCGTCGTCGCCAGCCGGAACGGCGCCGCGGCGCGGTGGGCGAGCGTCTCCGTCACCGCGGCCGCCAGCAGGACCGCGGCGAGCGCGATGGCGGCGGAGACGAGGAAGAGCGCGCCGAACCCGTGGCGGCCCGCCAGCGTCACGCCCGCGATGGGCCCGATCGCCATGGCGAGGCTGCCGGCGGCGCCGAACAGGCCGAGGTACTCGCCACGCCGTCCCGGCGGCGCGACGTCGGCCACCAGGGCGCTGGCCGCCGTGGGGTAGAGTCCCATCCCGGCCCCGTGGGCCAGCCGCACCACGAGGAGTCCCGCCGCACCCGCCGTGAACCCGTAGCCGAGCGAGCACGCGAGGAAGACCGCGGCCCCGCCCACCATGAGCGGCTTGCGGCCCCACCGGTCGGCCGCCCAGCCGACGGGCGGCCGGAGCAGCATCGCGCTCACGGCGAAGGAGCCCATGATGAGCCCGATCGCGGCGTCCGAGGCCCCGAGACGGCGTGCGAAGAGCGGCAGGGCGGAGAGCAGCAGGTGGAAGGACAGGAAGAAGGCGAAGGCGCCCAGCCAGACGACGACGAGGCTCGACTTCACCCGGACGCGAGAGTCAGGCCGCCGCGCGGCGTGCGAGCCACCAGTGCAGGGCGCCGGCCCCGAGGAGCACCACCACGCCGAGCGTGAGCCAGTGGATCTCCCCCCGCGGCGCGGTGTCGCGGTAGTGGATCAGGCCCACGAGGACGAGTGCGCCTCCCGCGACCGTGGCGACCGTCCGCGCCGCCCGGACGAACTTGACCCAGACCGGACGGCTCGCGCCCATGGCGAGGCCGGCCACGAGCAGCACGATGGCGGCGAGGACGAGGCTGGCGACCACGAACACCACGATCCAGACGACGGTCGCCTCGAGGGCCGCCTCCACCGGCCCGATGTAGAGCACGTGGGCCACGACCCACGCCGCGAGCACGGCCAGCCCGACGGTGCCGAGGGCTCTCGTCATCCCTCGTCGAGGAAGCCGGTGAGCAGCCCGAGGAAGGCGTCCGGCTGGTCCCGGGCACCGTGTGTCCCGCGCCGGACACCACGGCCAGCCGCGCTCGCGGCTGCGTCTCCACCATGCGCGCGGCGATCTCGGGGCTCAGGATGTCGGACTCCGCGCCCCGCACGAGGAGCGTCGGGCAGGCGATCGACTTCCAGAGCGGCCAGAGGTCGGCGACCGGTCGCGGGTGCCCCTGCCGGGCCGCCTCGCGCAGCGCGCGATCGTACTTCCAGCCGTATCCGCCGCCGGGGAGCGGGCGTACGGCATGGGCGGCCCGATGGTGCAGGAGGTCCTCGCGGTAGCGCGGGTTGCCGGCACGGATCCACGCAACGACCTCGTCGATCGAGGCGAAGCGCTCCGGCGCGCCCGCCATCGCCTGACCGACCCGGCTCATCCCGGCGGGGGCGATGGCCGGCCCGATGTCCACCACCACCAGCCGGGCGACGCTGTCCGGATGCGTGCCGGCGTACTCGATGGCGACGCGGCCTCCCATCGATAGTCCCACGACGTGCGGGCGTGCGAGCCCGAGGGTCTCCACGAGGGCGCCGAGATCGGCGGCGAGCGCGGTGTTCGAGTAATCGCCGTCGGGCGCCGGTCCGGAATCGCCGTGCCCCCGCTGGTCGAGCGCCACGACGCGCCACCGCGCGGCGAGCGCCCGGGCCTCGGCGTCCCAGGTGCGCGCGTGGCCGGTGATGCCGTGCAGCAGGACGACGGGCGGCGCCGTCCGGTCGCCCCATTCCACCCAGTGCAGCGCCACGCCCCGCACGGTCGTCCGCTCCTCACGGTGCATGTGCGGATTGTAACCTGATACGATCGCCGCGATGGCCGCGCACGCTCACGCCCCGCGCGCGACGGCGACGTCCCGCTCGCGCCGCGTCCTGCTCCTCACGCTGCTCCTCACGGGCGGGACCATGCTCGTGGAGCTCGCGGCCGGCCTGTGGACGCAGAGCCTGGCGCTCCTCGCCGACGCCGCCCACATGCTCACCGACGTGGGCGCCCTCGCGCTCGCCCTGTTCGCCGCCTGGATCGCCACCCGCCCGCCGACCCGCGCGAAGACGTACGGCTACTACCGCGTCGAGATCCTGGCCGCCATGGTCAACGGCCTCGTGCTCCTGGTGGTGGCGCTCGCGATCCTCGTCGAGGCCTGGGAGCGGCTGTGGACGCCCGTCGAGCTGCACGCCGGCCCGGTGCTGGCGGTGGCCGCGCTGGGGCTCGGGGTGAACCTCGTCTGCGCCTGGCTCCTCCACGCGGGGGCCGCGCACAGCCTCAACGTGCGCGCCGCGTACCTCGAGGTCCTGGCCGACGCGCTCAGCTCCATCGCCGTCCTCGTCGCCGCCGGCATCGTTCTCGCCACCGGCTGGACCGGCGCCGACCCGCTCGCGAGCGCGCTCATCGCGCTCCTCGTCGTCCCCCGCACGTGGGCGCTGCTCGCCCAGGCCGTGAACGTCCTGCTCGAGGGCGTGCCGTCGCACCTCGAGCTCGGCGAGATCGAGGCGGCGATGGTGGCGGTGGACGGCGTGCGGCGCGTGCACGACCTCCACGTGTGGACGCTCACCTCCGGGCGGGAGGCGATGAGCGCCCACGTCGTCGTCGACGACGTCCGCGAGAGCGAGCGGCTGCTGGACGAGCTCCACCGGGTGCTCCACGCCCGCTTCGGCATCGACCACACCACGATGCAGCTCGAGACCGAGCCGCCGGCCGTCGTGCAGATCAAGGCGCCCGGCGGGTAGCGGTATAGTGGGCCCCCACGGAGGGATCTCATGGCCACTGACGCGCTGACCGAGCGAGCCATCGTCCTGCGCGCCGAGGACGACGTCGCCATCGCCAGGAAGGACCTCGCGGCCGGCACGGTGCTGGACGACGGCGGGCGTCGTCTGGAGGTCCGCCAGGACGTCCGGCCCGGCCACAAGGTGGCGCGCCGGGCGGTGGCGGCCGGACAGCCGGTCCGGCGCTACGGGCAGGTGATCGGGTTCGCCACGCAGGACATAGCGGCCGGCGACCACGTGCATAGCCACAACCTCGACATCGGCCCGCTCTCGGCCGACCGCTACGAGGTCGGGGTGGACGTGACCCCGGTGCGGCCCTATCCGCCCGAGGAGATGCGCTACTTCGACGGCTTCAAGCGGGAGGACGGCCGGGTCGGGACCCGCAACTACGTGGCCGTCGTGTCCGGCGTGAACTGTTCGGCGAGCGTGAGCCAGTTCGTCAAGGACCGCTTCCGGGACGTGCAGAAGGACTATCCGAACGTCGACGGCGTCATCGCGATCACGCACAAGTCCGGCTGCGGCACGAAGCTCTTCGGCGAGGATCACCTCGCCCTGCAGCGCGTGCTCGCCGGCTACGCGAAGCACCCGAACGTGGCGGCCTACATCCTGGTCGGTCTCGGCTGCGAGGTGAACCAGGCCGCGGTCATGGTGGAGCGCCAGCGGATGGCCGTCCCCGGGCACCCGGAGCGCCGGCCCTTCCTCGTCAACATCCAGGAGGCCGGCGGCATCCGGAAGACGGTCGAGCGCGCCACGGCGGAGGTGGCCAGGCTCCTGCCGATCGCCGACGCCGCGCGGCGGAGCCGGCAGCCCGTGTCGGAGATCGTCCTCGCCACCAACTGCGGCGGCTCCGACGGCAACAGCGGCATCACCGCGAACCCGGCCCTGGGCTGGGCGGTGGACGAGCTGGTCCGCTACGGCGGTACCGGCGTGCTGGCCGAGACGCCCGAGATCTACGGCGCCGAGCACCTGCTGATCCGCCGGGCCATCAGCGATGGCGTCGCCAAGAAGCTGCTCGACCGCTACCGGTGGTGGGAGTGGTACTGCCGGGGTATCGAGGCGATGGACAACAATCCCGCCCCCGGCAACAAGGCGGGCGGCATCACGACGGTGTTCGAGAAGTCGCTCGGCGGGGTCACGAAGGGCGGGACCACGCCGCTGATGGACGTGTTCACGTACGGCGAGCCGATCACGACTCGCGGCTTCGTCTTCATGGACACGCCCGGCCACGACCCCGTCTCCATCACGGGGCTGGTCGCCGGCGGCTGCAACGTGATCTGCTTCACGACGGGCCGGGGATCGGTGTTCGGCTGCAAGCCCGTGCCCTCCATCAAGCTGGCGACCAACTCGCTCGTGTACCGCCACATGGAGGAGGACATGGACATCGACTGCGGCGTGATCCTCGAGGGCACCCCCCTCCCGGCGGTGGGCCGGCAGATCCTCGACGAGATCATCGCGGTCGCCTCCGGCAAGCGGAGCAAGAGCGAGCTCTCCGGCGTCGGCGAGGAGGAGTTCGCGCCCTGGATCATCGGCCCCGTGCTGTGAGGGCCGACGTCCTCTGACCCGCCGTCAGGACTGGACGACGGTGACGACGAGGCCGATCGCGGCCAGGATGTTGCCGACCCTGACGCACTCGCCCTCGGGGCCCACCTTCACCACCGCCTTGCCCGTGTTGTGGACCTGCCAGGCGATCTCCCAGCCCTCGGCCTCGCTGCACCCGATGGCCTTCTGGAGCTGACGGACCACCTCCTCGAAGGTGTGGCAGTCGCAGTTGTGGAGGATCGTCATCCACGGCGGGGCCACCGCGGTCCCGGTCGACTCGTGCTCCTCGACCTCGGGGACGGGCAGGACGCGCTCGGTCATGGCCGCGCCGCCGGATCGCCCAGCGCTCCGGCCGTCCGCAGCGCGGCGATGCGCGCGGGCGGGTAGCCCAGGATCTCGCGCAGCACGGCGTCGGTGTGCTCGCCGAGCGCGGGGGCGGGCGCCGGTCGGGTGACGAGCCCCGCCGTGCGGATGGGCGAGGCCACCTCGCGGATCGTGCCGTGGACGGGGTGCTCGACCTCCACGATGCCGCCCCGCGCGACCACCTGCTCGTCGGCGAGGGCCTCGCCGAGCGAGTTCACGGGCGCGCACGGCACGCGACCGCGCAGGCGGGCCAGCCAGTCGCGCGTGGGGCGCGTCGCGAAGCGCGCGCGGAGGAACTCGAGCAGCGCCGCCCGGTTGGCGAGCCGGTCGGGGAAGGAGGCGAAGCGCGGGTCGCGGGCCAGCTCCGGCGTCTCCAGCACGTCCACCAGCGCGCGCCAGAACTTCTCCTTGTTGCAGAAGACGACGATCCAGCCGTCGGCGGTGCGGAAGTTCTGCGCGGGCACGAGCGTCTGGTGGCCGGAGTCGGCGACGCGGGTCGGCTCCCAGCCGCGGTTCAAGGCCCACGTGGCGAAGTAGGAGAGCATGTGGACCGCCGTGTCGAGCAGCGAGACGTCGACGTCCCGGCCCACGCCCGTGCGCTGCGCGTCCCAGAGCCCTACCATGAGCCCGAGCATCGAGGCGTACCCGCCCGCGAAGTCCACCACGGACACGCCGCACTTGCCCGGCGGCCCGTCCGGCTCGCCGGTGAGGGCCATGAAGCCCGCGTACCCCTGGATCAGGTAGTCGTAGGCCGGCTCGGCCGCGCGCGGTCCCGTGCGTCCGAAGCCGGAGAGCGCGCAGCAGACGACGGCCGGGTTCACCTCCCGCAGCGTCTCGTAGGTCAGGCCGAGCTTGTCGGGCAGGTCCCCGCGGAGGTTGTTGTACACGGCGTGGGACACGCGGACGAGGTCATGGAGCACCGCGCGGCCGTCCGGGTGGAGGAGGTCGAGCGTGACCGACTTCTTGCCGCGGTTGAACGACTGGTAGTAGAGCGAGTCGCCGTCGCTCGCCCACGGCGGCACCGAGCGCGCCACGTCCCCGCCGACCGCGGGATCCTCGATCTTGATCACCTCGGCGCCCAGGTCGGCGAGCACGCTCGTGCCGAACGGGCCCGCTCCGAACTGGGACACGGCGAGGATCCGGAGCCCGTCGAGCGGGGGCTTCATGCCGGGAGCGCCCCCTCGCCGAGCGTGGCGTGGCGTCGCATCGGGACCAGGGCCGTGCGCCGGAAGGTCATGACCCGCTCGCCGCGCTGGTTCGTCACGCGCGTCTCGACGGCCACGGTGCCCCGGTCGCCCTGGCGCGACTCGCGCTTGGCGAGGACCGTGGACTCGGCGTAGAGCGTGTCGCCGATGAAGGTGGGGGCCTCGTGGACGATGCGCTCGATCTCGAGGTTGGCGATGGCCTTGCCGGAGACGTCCGCGACGGTCATGCCGATGCCGACCGAGAAGACCAGCGGCCCGAGCACCACGCGCTGGCCGTGCTGGGTGTGGGTCGCGGCGTAGTGCGCGTCGCTGTGCAGCGGGTGCTGGTTCATGGTGAGCAGCGCGAACCACGTGCAGTCGGCCTCGCTGAGGGTGCGGCCGGGCCAGTGCCGGATCACCTCGCCCACGGTGAACTCCTCGAAGTACCGTCCGTAGCCCATGGGGGGAGCCTACACGCCGTCGCCCGCCGAGCGGAAGGGGCCCAGGAGCCGCCGCGCCACCTCGCGGCGCAGCGCGTCGTCGTCGACGGGGACGAACGCCAACCGGGCGGCGTCGCGATAGTAGCGCTCGACGGGGAACTCGCTCACGTAGCCGTACCCGCCGTGGATGCGCATCGCCTCCAGCGTGGCGTGGCCGGCGACGGCCGTGGCCTGCAGGCGGGCCATGGCGGCCAGCCCGGGGTCCGGCGCGCCGGCCTCGCCGGCGGACGCGGCGGCGTGGCCGGCGAGGAGGCGCGCCGCCGTGATGGCGGTGGCCATGTCGGCGAGCTTCAGCTGCACGGCCTGGTGCTGGGCGATCGGCTTGCCGAACGTGGTGCGCTGCTGGGCATAGCGCAGCGCGGCCTCGAACGCGGCCTGGGCGAGGCCGACGCCGACGGCTGCGGCCGCGAGCGCGGCGACGGCGCGCACGCCGGCGGCGGCCTCGTCGCCCAGCAGCCGGCCGGGCGTCACGCGGGCGCCGGCGAGCGCGAGAGGGGCAGGGTCGAGCCCGCGGGCGCCGAGCGCGGGCTCCGGCTCGCCCACGCGAAGCCCGGGCGTGTCCCGCTCCAGCAGCGCGACCGCCCGCCGACCGTCCAGGGCCGCCTCCACCAGGAACAGCCCGGCACGCGGGGCGTTGTCGGCCAGGCGCGTCGAGCCGTCGAGGCGCCAGCCCCCGCCGTCCCACCCCGCGCGGACCTCTCCCGGCGCGACGGTCCCCAGCCGCTCGCCGCGCGTCATCGCAGGCAGCCAGGCCGCGCGCTCCGGCTCGGAGGCGAAGCGGTCGAGCGCCCAGGTGGCCGTCAGGTGACTGCCGATGCCGGCGGCGAGCGTCGTCCAGCCGCGCGCCAGCTCCTCCAGCAGCATCGTCGTGGTCACCAGGTCGAGACCGAGGCCCCCGAACCGCGGCGCGACCACCGCGCCGAGCAGGCCGAGGCCGGCCAGCTCGGCCACGACGGGCGCCGGCCAGTGGCGGACGACGTCCCACCCGGCGACGGCGGGGGCCAGCGACTTGTCGACGAACTGCCGCACGGCGAGGACGAGCTGGCGCCGCTCCTCGGACTCGCCCTCGCGCGACGTGAGCGCGCCCGGGCGGTCGCCGTGGCGGTCCACGAGCTGACGGGCGATGAGGATGCGCTGGATCTCGTTCGTGCCCTCGCCGATGATCATGAGCGGCGTGTCGCGATAGTGCCGCTCGGCGTCCAGCCGCTCGAGAGTGCCGGCCTCGCCGTGCACGCGCATGCCCGCCACCGCGACGGCGTGGGCGGTCTCGGAGGCGAAGAGCTTGGCCATGCCGGCCTCGAGGTCGCAGCGCTCGCGACGGTCCTTCATGCCTGCCGCCCACGCGGTCACGAGGCGCGCGGCCGCGACGCCGGCCGCCATGTCGGCGAGCGCGGGCGGCGGCTCGCCGCCGCGCGCGCGTGCCCACTCGACCGCCGCCTCGAGCGCGGCCTGCGCCACGCCGACACAGCGCGCCGCGATGTTGATGCGGCCGGTCTCGAGGCTGCTCATGACCTGGGCGAATCCCCGGCCCTCGACGCCCCCGACGAGGTTGGCCGCCGGGACCGCGCACTCCTCGAGGACCAGCTCGACGGTGTCCACGCCCTTGTAGCCGAGCTTGGCGAGGGACTTCGCGACGCGGAAGCCCGGGCGGCCCGCCTCCACGATGAAGCACGACATGCCGCGGTGGGCCGGCCGGGCGCGCGGGTCGGTCAGCGCCAGGAGGGCGAACGTGTTCCCCTCGCGGCCGTTGGTGACGAACATCTTGGTGCCGTCCAGCACGTACGCGTCGCCCGCCCGTCGCGCCGTGGTCCGGATCGCCTGCACGTCGCTGCCCGCGTGCGGCTCGGTCAGGCAGAGGCCGCCCCGCGCGTCCCCGGCGGCGAAGCGGGGCAGGAAGCGGCGGCGCTGCTCGTCGGTGCCGTGCTGGAGCACGATGAGCGCGGCCATGGTGTGGCTGTTGATCACGCCGGCGAGCGACATCCAGCCCCGGCAGAGCTCCTCGATGACCCGGGCGTAGTCCGCGACGTCGAGGCCCAGGCCTCCGTGCTCGCGCGGCACCAGGGCGCCGAACAGCCCGAGGGCGCGCATGCGGGCGACGAGCGCGTGCGGGTACGCGTCGGCGTGCTCGAGGGCAGCCGCGCACGGCCGCACCTCCGTCTCGACGAAGCGGCGGACCTCGGCGACGATCGGGGCCGGCATGGCGAGGCCGATGGTACTACGCCGGTGTCGCGCGCCCGTGCGGCGTCAGGGAGCGGTCCGGTGCGCCAGCGCCAGGATGAGCCGGCCCAGCACGTCGGGATCCACGGGCGGGAGGAGCAGGGCCTGGAAGCCGGCCCGCATGACCCGGCGGCGGATCTCCAGCGTGGCGTGCCCGGCCAGCGCGACCGCGGGGAGCTCGCGGAGCGTCGGCGTGGCGCGCAGGCTGGCGAGGAGGCCGAGGTCGGCCGCCTCCGGGAGACCGAGGTCGACGATCAGGACGTGAGGGCGCACGATCCGGAGCGCTGCCTGCGCCTCGTTCCCGGTGGCGGCGGCGGTGACGAAGGCGCCCGCGTAGCGGAGCAGCCGCGTCAGGACGTCGCGGCTGTCCTCGGGGCCCCCCACCAGCAGCACGTGGATCCCGTCGAGGACGCCCGGCGACGTCTTGCGCCGGCCGCGGGGCCGCAGGGGGCTCATCCCGCTGCCTGATCGCCCTCCGCGTCGCCGCGCTGGCGACGCTCGAGGTAGCAGGTCATGTGGGCCACGCCGCGGTCGGTGAAGACCACGCTGTCGCCGGGCTCGATGGGCCGGAGGCAGAGATAGCACTCGTCGGCGGCGTCGGGCGCCGCCGCCCCGGCGACCGCGAGCGGGGACGGCGGCCGGCGGGCGAGATGCAGGTGCGGGATCGCGCGTCTCGTGCTCAGTCTCATCCGAGCCTCCGTTGCGCGCGGTCGCGGCGGCGACGTCGGGCGCCCGGGCGCGAGCCGGCCGAGTCTAGCCGGGACGCAGGCCGATTTCAACGGGCCGGCCGGCCTTCTCCTGGCCGCCGCGCGGCCGGTGGGTACAATGGACCCGCGAATGGCGTTCGACGATGTCGCGCTCGGGATCCAGCGGTGGCTCGATCGGCTCGTCCGGCGCGCTCGCGTCGGGCGGGCGCCGGCGACGAGCCCGCGCCGGCTCCTCGTGGTCCAGATCGACGGGCTCTCGCGCGCCGTGCTCCAGCGGGCGCTGGCGGAGGGGCGGATGCCGTTTCTCCGGCGGCTGCTCCAGCGCGGCGGCTTCCGCCTCCACGCGATGGCGGTCGGGCTGCCGACCTCCACGCCCGCCTTCCAGATGGCGGCGATGTACGGCGTCGCCCCCGACATCCCCGGCTTCCACTACCACGACAAGCGTCGCCGCTCCGACGTGTACTTCCCGCGCGCCGGCGACGCGGCCCACGTCGAGGCCACCCAGGCGGCGGGCCGGCAGGGGATCGTGGCCGGCGGCAGCGCCTACGGCTGCGTCTTCACCGGCGGCGCGGTCAACAACCTCTTCACGTTCGCTCTCCTCAAGCGGCCGTCCGGCGCCGGCCTGCTGCGTGCGCTCTCGGCGGGCGTCGTGCTCGCCTGGGTCATGGTCAAGAGCCTGGTGCTCTCGCTCTACGAGCTCGCGCGGGCCGGGCTGGGGTTCGTGGCCGATCCCGTCCACGCGCCGCGCGGCTGGAAGCTCCTCGCGATCAAGATCGGCATCTCGGTCTGGGTGCGCGAGCTCTTCACCCTCTCGGCCTCGCGCGACCTCTACGCCGGCGTCCCCGCCGTCTACGTCAACTACCTCGACTACGATATCTTCTCCCACGCCTTCGGCCCCCGGCACCGGCACGCCGTGCGCTCGCTGCGCGCGATCGACCGCTCCATCCACCAGCTCTGGCGCGTCTGCCGCCGGGTGCCCGAGCACGGCTGGGACCTGTACGTGCTCGCCGATCACGGCCAGGCGCACTGCACGCCCTACGACCGGCTCACGGGGCGCCGGCTGGAGCGGCTGCTCTTCGACGACGTCTTCGGCCCCGCCGGGGCGCACGAGGTGGGGCCGCGCCGCCCGGCCGGACGGCGCATCGCGAGCGGCATCAAGGCGGTGCGGGAGGGCCGGGCGCCGGGGCTCGTCCAGCGCTTCCTGAACTACGTCGAGCAGGACCTGCCGTGGCTGCTCGGCGAGATGCCCGAGGCGCGGGAGGTCGACGGCGTGCGCGTCATCGCCGCGGGCCCGAACGCGTTCGTGTACCTGCTCCACGACCCGAATCCGCTCGTCCTCGAGCAGATCGAGACCGTCTACCCGGGGCTGGCCGAGGAGCTGTCGCGGGCCCCGGGGATCGGGCTGGTGCTCGTGCGCTCGAGCGCCGGCCCCCTCTGCATCTGGCGCGGCAAGCGCTACCGGCTGAACGAGCTGCAGGACGGACCCTTCGCGGGGCGCGACGACGTGGAGCTCGTGCGGCGCGGCGTGCGGGACCTCATGGGCATGCGCTGCGCCGGGGACCTGGTGCTCTACGGCACCGACACCCCGCAGGGCCACGTCTCGTACATCGCGGAGATCGGTGCGCACGCCGGGCCCTCGAGCGACGAGATGCACACCTTCCTCGTGACCCCGCCGGGCGTCGAGGTGGCGGCCCCGGTGACGCACCCGCTGGAGCTGTATCCGCTCTTCGTGGCCTACCAGCGCGTGCTGTGACCTCGCTCGTCGTCGCGTCGTACAACATCCACCGGGGCACCGGGCTCGATCGCCGGCGCGACCTCGACCGCATCGCGCGGGTGGTGGAGGAGATCGGGCCCGACGTGATCGCGCTCCAGGAGGTGGTGCGCGAGTCGGGGGTGGCGAGCGCCGACCAGGCGATCTACCTGGCCTCCGTGCTCGGGATGACCGTCGTGATGGGAGAGACGCGCCGGTTCGGCAACGGCACCTACGGGAACGCGGTGCTCACGCGCCTGCCCGTCGTCGGCTCCGCGCGCTGCGACCTCTCGCAGAACGGTCGCGAGCCGCGCGGCTGCCTGCGCGTGGACCTGGCGCTCGACGACGCCACCCTGCACGTCTTCAACTGCCACTTCGGCCTGGCCTTCCGCGAGCGGCGGAAGCAGCTGGCCCTCCTGGCCGGCTTCATCCGGGCCGCCGACTGCGCGGGGCCGCGCGTGGTGCTGGGGGACTTCAACGAGTGGCACCGCGGCCCCATCACGCGCGGCCTGCGCCGGGAGTTCTCCTCGCCGATGCGGCGGATGCGCCGCACGCATCCCTCGGTGTTCCCCCTCTTCACGCTGGACCGGATCTACTGGGACGTGGATCTCGAGGGGGAGGCCTTCCGGCCCCACCGCAGCCGGCTCGCCCGCATCGCGTCCGACCACCTGCCTGTCGTGGCGCGTTTGCGCGTGCGCCGGCGCGCCGCCGTCGCGCCGTACGTCACCGGCGACGCGCTGCCCCCGCCCGAGTAGGCCGACGGGCCCGGCGCGCGAGTCGATGCTGTCGTCGCCGGGGCCGCCCCGGCCGCGACGGGCCGGTCGGCTGGTCGACCTCGTCGCGGCGGTGATCCTGGCGGCCGCCGTCGCGCTGACCGTCCAGACCGATCTCGGCGGGCCGCCGCCCGCCGCGCTCGAGGAGCCGGAGCGCGCCCTGGCCCTCCTGGTCACCCGGACGCTGGACGCCCAGGCGGCGCTGGCCGCCGGCTCGCCGATGGAGGTCCGCCTGCACGGGCTGGCGGTGGGGGATCGCGCGGAGGAGCTCGAGCGCGCCATCGCGTGGTACGACGAGCTCGCCGAGTGGTCCCTCGATCCCGGCGTGCCCCTGCGCCGGGCGATCCTGCTCGGAGAAGCGGGCCAGGCCGGATCGCTGAGCGACGTCCTGGCGGACTGGGCTGGACGCGACCCTCTGCTCGCCGCCAGCGCGTCCGTGCTCGAGGCGGCCTACCTCGACGGTGCGCCGCCCCGGGCGGAGGCCGTCGAGACCACCCTGCAGGCCCTCGAGGACGGGTGGTTCCGCGACGTCCTGACGCTGCGCCTGGGCCGTCGCCTCGGGGAGCCGGCCGCGGCGGCGACGGCGCAGGCGGCCATCGCCGCGCGCGGGGCGACGCTGGTCGGCCGCCTGCGTGCGCTGACGGCCCTGGAAGCGCTGCTGCTGGCCGGGGGACTGCTGGCGCTGGCGCTCCTGCGCGCCCGCGGCGCGACGGTGGCGGCGGCGCCGCTGCCGCCCGCCTGGACGCCCGGCGCCGGGCTGCGCACGCTCGTGCGCGGGGGCGCCGCCGGCGTCCTCGTCCTCGCCGGCCTGGTGGCCGCCGGGCAACGCGTCGACCTCGACGATCCGTGGGTCGAAACACTCGCGCACGTGCTGATGTTCGTTCCCGTCGTGCTCGTCGCCTGGCGGCGCCTGCTCGTTCCGGCCGGGCTCGGCGTGGTGGCGGCGTTCGGGCTGCGGCCGCGGCCCGGGGGTGGCGCGACCGCCGCCCTGGCCACGCTCGCCCTGGTCGCCGGCGGCCTGGTGATCGACCTCGCCGTCGCGCTGCTCGAGCCGCGCGCGCTCGCCGCGCACTGGACCGAGGGGTTCGACCCGGCTCTGGCCTGGGGTGCGGCGCCGGCCGTGGTCGCCGGCCTGGTGGGCGGCGTCCTGGTGGCGCCGGTGCTCGAGGAGCTGATCTTTCGCGGGCTGCTGTACGGCTCGCTGCGCGCGTGGTGCGGTGCCGGGCCGGAGCGCGGCCGCGCGTGGCTGGTCCCCGCCGTCGCGAGCGGGCTGGTGTTCGCCCTCGCCCACGGGTACGGCGCCGGCGGCTTCGCCAGCGTGCTGCTCTCCGGGATCCTCTGGGCCTGGGCCTACGAGCGCACGCGCAGCCTGCTGCCCGGGATCCTGGCCCACGCCGTCAACAACGCCCTCGTGGCCCTGGCGTTCCTCGTGCTGCTCCGCGCCTGACCGGGCCGGCCTCGCCGGCGCTCACGCGCGACCGGCCAGCTCCACCACGGCGCCCAGCAGGGTGTTGGCGCCGTGCTCGATGTCGTCGATGGCGGTGAACTCCTCCTCGCAGTGGCTGCGCCCGTCGCGCGACGGCACGAAGATCATCCCGGCCGGCCCGATGGCGGCCATGTACTGGGCGTCGTGACCGGCCCCGGACAGGATGCGGCGCCAGCTCGCGCCCGTCGCCTGCGCCGCGCGCTCCACGACGGCCACCACCTGCCGATCGAACGGCGTGTACGGCACGCGCCAGTAGTGCTCGAGCTCGTACCGCACGCCCTCGCGCTCGCACGCCTCCCTCACCACGCGGTCGAGGCGCGGCAGCGCGACGTCCAGCGTCGCGTCGCTCGGATCGCGCATGTCGATGGACAGGCTCACGCGCCCCGGGATGGCGTTGGGGATGTTCGGGCTCACGTCGAGGCGACCCACGGTCGTGACCAGCTCGCCGCCGATCGCGCTCGCGATGCGCCGGACGCCGGCGACCACCTCGGCCGCCGCCACCAGGGCGTCGTGCCGGATCCGCATGGGCGTCGGGCCCGCGTGGTCCTGCACGCCGTGGATCGTCAGGCGCGACCACGCGATGGCGACGATGCCCTCCACGACGCCGACCGATCGGCCCTCCTCCTCCAGGAACGGTCCCTGCTCGATGTGGAGCTCGAGATAGGCGCGGAAGGCGCGGGGCACGCACGGCTCGGGGCCCAGGTAACCGATGCGCTCGAGCTCGTCGACCAGCCGGATGCCGTCGCGGTCCCGCGCGTTGTAGGCGTCCTCCAGGGCGATCTTGCCGGCCAGCACGCCGCTCGCGATCATCGCCGGCTGGAACCGCGCCCCTTCTTCGCCGGTGAAGATCACGAGCGTCACCGGGTGACGCGTCCGCGCGCCGCGGTCGCCCAGCGTGCGCAGGATCTCCAGGCCGCACAGCACGCCGAGCTGACCATCGTACTTGCCGCCCGTCGGCACGGAGTCGATGTGGGAGCCGATCAGCACGGGCGGCTGTCCGGGCTCGCCCGCCCGCTCCGCGAAGATGTTGCCCATCCGGTCGACGGTGACGTGCAGCCCGGCCTCGCGCATCCAGCGGACCATGGTGTCGCGCGCGCGCCGGTCGTCGTCGGTCAGCGCCAGGCGGGTGAGCCCGCCGCGCGCCGTCTCGCCGATCCGTCCCAGGTCCTGGATGGAGCGCTCCAGCCGGCTGCGGTCGATCTTCATGTGTTCTCTCCGCACGACCTGGGCAAGCCTCTGATTTCGTTGCCGGGCATCATGGGTTCGTGGGCGGCCGATCCGGCCCGCCCGCTGCGGCCCGGGCGATCACCGAGTTGACGAGGCCGCCGAGCAGGAGAGCCAGGCTGCTGAGGTAGAGCCACAGCATCAGGAGGATGACGGCGCCGATCGAGCCGTAGGTGGCGTTGTAGGCGCTGAAGTGCGTCACGTAGGCGCGGAGGCCGAGCGACGTGCCGATCCAGGCGAGGAGGGCGAGGACGGCGCCGGGGGTCGGGCAGGGCCAGCGGGGCGCCGTCGCGGGGGCCAGGCGATAGGTGAGGTCCAGGCCGACGAGCAGGAGGAGGACCGCCAGCGGCCCCTGGGCCAGCGCCCACGCCACCTCGAACGCGCCGTCCAGGCCGAACAGGCTGGTCAGCAGGCGACGCAGCCAGTCGCCGAAGACGAGCAGCAGCAGGGCAGCCAGCGTGAACCCGGTCAGCGCCGCCGTCAGCGTGACGGCCACGAGCTGCCGCCGCCACCACGGCCGCGGGCGCTCGACGTCGAAGACGATGTTGAGCGCGGCGATCACCGAGCGCGTGCCGCGCGAGGCGCCCCACAGCGCGCCGAGCGCGCCCAGCGACAGCAGGCCGCCGCCGGCGCCGGCCGTTATTTCGTCGAGGGTCTTCCAGAGCAGCGAGGCGGCGTCGGGCGGCAGCATCTGGTCGCCGTAGCGGACCAGGCGGTCGCGCAGCCCCTCGACCGGCAGGAGCCCGAGCAGCGTCGTGAGGAAGAGCAGGGTCGGGAAGAGGGCGAACAGGAAGTAGTAGGAGAGCGCGGCGGCGTGGTCGACGAGCTGGTCGCGCCAGAGCCGGCGGTAGACCCGACGGCCGAGGTCGAGCGGGGTCAGGCTCCCGAGCCGCCAGGGGGAGGCCGGCACGCCGCTACAGCCCCAGGTACGCCCGCTTCAGCCGGTCGTCGCCGAGGAGCTCCGGGCCGCGGCCGGAGAGGACGAGGCGGCCGGACTCCAGCACGGCGGCGTGGTCGGCGATCGTGAGCGCCTGGCGGACGTTCTGCTCGACGAGGAGCACCGTCATGCCGTCGGCGTTGATCGTGCGCACGGTGTCGAAGATGCGCCGGACGAGCACGGGGGCGAGGCCGAGCGTCGGCTCGTCCAGCATGAGGACGCGCGGCCGCGCCATGAGCGCGCGGCCGATCGCGCACATCTGCTGCTCGCCGCCCGACAGCGAGCCGGCGAGCTGGGTGGCGCGCTCCTGGAGCACCGGGAAGAGCGTGTAGACGTAGTCCAGCCGCTCGGCGGGGCCGCCGCCGCGGGCCCGGGCGCCGTGGCCGCCGAGCAGCAGGTTCTCGGTGACGGTCATGAAGGGGAACAGGCGGCGGCCCTCCGGGACCTGCACGATGCCCAGGTCCACACGGCGGTGCGCGGGCACCGGCGCCAGATCCTTTCCCTCGAACCGGACGTGGCCGCGGCGCGGGGCGACGAGGCCGGACAGGACGCGCAGCGTGGTGGACTTGCCGGCCGCGTTGGCGCCGACGAGCGCGAAGATCTTGCCCTCGGGCACGTCGAGCGAGACGTCGTAGAGCGCCTGGAGGTCTCCGTAGAAGGCGTCGATGCCCTCGAGGGTCAGCACGGGGGCGGTCTCACGCCTCGGCCAGCGAGAAGTCCTCGCCGAGGTAGGCGTCGACGACGCGCCGGTCGCTCGCGATCTCCTGCGGCGTGCCTTCCGCGATCTTCTCGCCGTGGTGGAGCACGACGATGCGCTGCGCCAGCCGCATCATCGCGGCCATGATGTGCTCGATCACGATGATCGTGAGCCCGTCGGCGTGCAGCCGTCGGACGAGGTCGACCATCCCGACCAGCTCGGTGGGGTTGAGGCCGGCCATGACCTCGTCGAGCAGGAGGAGCCGGGGATGGGTGGCGAGCGCCCGCGCGACCTCCAGCCGCTTGCGGAGCGCAAGCGGCAGGGCCCGGGCCCGCGCGTGCGCGTGGAGACCGAGGCCGCAGACGGCGATCACGCGCTCCGCCTCCGCGCGCGCCTGCCGTGTCGAGGGCAGCGGGCTGAGCGCGCCGATCATGACGTTCTCGAGCACGGACAGGTTGCCGAACGGCTTGACGATCTGGAAGGTCCGGGTGAGCCCGAGCCGCGAGATGGCGTGCGGCGGCAGGCCGGTCACGTTCCGTCCCTCGAGGACCACGCGTCCCGCCTCGGGCCGGTAGTAACCCGCGATCACGTTGAAGAGCGTCGTCTTGCCGGCGCCGTTGGGGCCGATGATCCCGAGCAGGTCCCCCGCCCGGACCTGGAGGCTCACCTCGCGCACGGCGGTGAGGCCCCCGAAGTGCTTGCTGACGCCCTCGAGCGTCAGCATCGGCTCAGGCCGCCTCGGCCCGCGCGGCGCCGCGGCGGCGCCACACGCGATCGGCGAGCCCCGTCACCCCCTCGGGCGCGAAGCGCACGACGAGGATCAGCACGGTGCCGTAGATGATCAGGTAGATACCGGAGAACCCCGCCTTCATGCCCGAGAAGGTCGCCCGGAGGTAGGTCTCGAGCATCGTGATCAGCACCGAGCCGAGGAAGGGGCCGAGCGCGGTGCCCATGCCGCCGATGATGCTGTTGAGGGCGAAGCGGATGGACAGGTCGATGGAGAAGACGTGCGCCGGGTCAACGAAGCCGACGTACTGGGCCCAGAGGCTGCCCCCCACCGCCGTCAGCGCGGCGGAGAGCATCACCGCCGCCACCTTGAGCCGGCGGGTGGCGATCCCGAGCGCCTCCGCGGCATCCTCGTCCTCGCGGACGCCGGCCAGCCGGTACCCCACGCGCGACTTCTCCAGGTAGACCTGCAGGCCGTAGCAGACGAGGGCGAGCGTCAGGGCGAGATAGAGCCAGGCGACGTGATCGAGGCCGAGCGTCCAGAATCCGGGCCGGTACGGCACCGGGATGCCCTCGGAGCCGGCCGTGAACCCGCGCCAGCGGCTCGCCACGATCTTGAGCACCTCGGCGAAGGCG
Source organism: Candidatus Methylomirabilota bacterium (assembly GCA_025922915.1). GTDB lineage: Bacteria > Methylomirabilota > Methylomirabilia > Rokubacteriales > CSP1-6 > JAICGY01. The sequence goes on from JAICGY010000009.1 coordinate 21,257, forward strand.
ATGGTCGACAGCGCGAAGTACGGCCCCTTGAGGCGGTTCGAGAGGTATCCGATGAGCGCTCCGGCCACGATCGAGAGGAGCACCCCGACCGCCAGCCCGAGCCACGGGCTCTGCTCGTACCGGGCGCTCGCGAGCGCCGCTGCGTAGGCGCCGATCCCGAAGAAGGCGGCGTGGCCGAGGGAGACCTGCCCGGCGTAGCCGCCCGCGACGTTCCAGGCCGCCGACAGCGAGCCCCAGAGCAGGATGAGGATCACGCTGTCGAGGAAGAAGCTGTCCCGGCTGAGGAGCGGCACCACCGCCGCGCCGGCGAAGAGGAGCGCGGCGGCGGCGCGGCCCGGAGCGAGCCATCTCATGCGCCCAGCGTCTCGGCGCCGCGCTGGCCGAAGAGACCGGCTGGCCGGAAGACCAGCACCCCGATGAACAGGACGAAGTACAGGACCTCCTTCCAGGCGGCCCCGAAGACGTACGAGCCGGCCACCTCGACGGCGGCCACGATGAGGCTCCCGAGCAGCGCGCCCGCCATGTCGCCGAGGCCGCCGAGGACCACCACGACATAGGCGATGAGGACGAACTGGAGGCCGGCCTGCGGGTACGTCGCGTACAGCGGGGCGACGAGGGCACCGGCGGCGCCGACGCACGCGATGCCGATCGCGAAGGTCAGGCGGTACACCCGGTCGGTATCGATGCCCATCAGCGTGGCGGCGTCGCGATCCTGGGCGGTCGCCCGCATGACGCGGCCGGTGTGCGTGCGCCGCATGAACAGGAGGAGGCCGATCGTCAGCGCCACCGCGACCGCGAAGGCCACCACCTGCGAGAGGTTGAACGCGGTGCCGCCCAGGCGGATCACGACCGACGAGTGCCAGGGCCGGATGACGCGGAAGTCGCCCGTCCACAGCACCAGCGCCACGTTCTGGAGCGCGATGGAGAGGCCCACCGTGGTGAAGATCTGGACGTTGTGCGAGGCGTGGATCACGCCGCGCATCACGAGCGCGTACGTCAGGAGCCCGACCACGAAGAAGATCACGAGCGAGGCGGGGAGGACGACGTAGGGATCGAGCGCCAGCAGGCTGAAGGCCCAGAAGGCCAGGTACATGCCCAGCATCAGGTACTCGCCGTGGGCGAAGTTCACGACGCGCATGATGCCGAAGATCAGCGTGAGCCCGACCGCGATCAGGGCATAGATCCCCCCGAGCAGGAGGGTCGAGACCGCGAGCTGCGCGAAGACGTCTATTTCCGCTGGTCCCAGGCGCCGAGCGGGATCCACTTCGCGCGCTTCGTCGTGAACTCCTCGGGCCAGACCGTCACGAGCTGCCCGTCCTGCCACTGCAGCATGTAGTGCTGGACGCGCTCGTTGCTGTTCTGCCCGTTCTCGGCGAACTTCACGCCCCAGCCGTTGATCATGGAGCCCACCGGCAGGTCGAGCGACATCACGGCCGACCGGAACTTCTCGGGATCGTCGCTCTTGGCCCGGTCGAGCACCACCTTGAGGAGCCAGAGGCCGCCGCCGGCGAGCTGATGGCCGCCCAGCGGGTAGGAGCCGGTCCGCTTCTGGATGGCGTCGCGGAACGCCTTCTCGATCGCCTGGCCCTCGGGCCGGAGCGCCTCGATCTTGAAGCCGGGGCCCGGTTCCAGCAGCGCGAAGACGCCGTTGGCGTTGGCACCGAGCGCCTTGCCGAAGTCGACCCCGCCGTATCCGGTGGCGCCCGCGTGGACGAGGGCCTTGAACAGGAAGTCCTGCTCGCGGGCCTGGCGCCAGAAGAGCGGGGCGTCGTTGGTGTAGGCGATGTGGTGGACGATGTCCGGCTGCAGCTGCTTGAACTTCACGATGACGGGCGTGAAGTCGTTGATCGTCTGGAAGTTGTAGTACTCCGCCGCCACCTCCTGCATCTTGAACTCCTGCTTGGCGCGCTGCCGGGCGGCCTCGGTCACCCCCTGGCCGTAGGACGAGTCCTCGGACAGGAAGGCGATCTTCAGCTCGCTCGGCTTCTTGCCGAAGCGCGGCGCGAGATGCTTGGCGATGAACTCGACGTTGTACCAGCCGAACCCGGTGGCGTCGATCTCCGTGCGGTACGCGTTCTTGAGCCCGCGCGTGCTGTAGCGCGGGTCCACGCAGGACGTCTCCCAGTAGATCGCATTGTGGCGCGCGGCCGCCTCGCTCGCCGCCCCGCAGAGGCGCGACGAGAACGTGCCCACGATGATCCGGACGCCCTCACGGGTGATGAGGCGCGTCGCCTCGGTGGCCGCTGCCGTCGGGTCCGGCGCGTCGGCGACGGCGAAGGCGAGCTTGCGGCCCATGACGCCGCCCCGCTCGTTGATCATGTCGCGCACGATCTCGAGCCCCTCGAGGTGGCGCTTGCCCTCGCCGGCGAGCGGGCCGGTGAGCGGCTCGTGCACCCCGATGTTGTACTCGCCGGACTGGCCGTGGACGCTGGCCGCGAGCCAGCCGGTGAGCGCGACGAGGACGACGACGGCGAGGAAGAACGCGCGGCGACGCATCTGTCACCTCCGGTCGGAGGAGCATCGAGATCGGGAACGACGCAGCCGGGTTGTAACACCGCGTCGCGGAAGGTGTCAAGGCGGCGTTCGCCGCGGCGCCATGGTTTAGACTGGCCGCCGTGAGCGACGACCACCACCGGGTGCTGTCTCCGGCCACGATCCGGTTCTGCCCCCTGTGCGCGACGGCGCTCCGCCGCGCGCCGGTGCCGCCGGACCAGCGCGAGCAGGCGGTGTGCCCGGCGTGCGGGTTCGTCTTCTACCTGAACCCGAAACTGGTGGCCGGCACGATCCCCGAGCAGGACGGGCGCGTGCTGCTGACCCGGCGGTCGATCAGTCCCGGGCGGGGCCTCTGGACGTACCCGGGCGGGTTCGTCGACTTCGGCGAGTCGGTGACGGACGCCGCCGTCCGCGAGACCCTCGAGGAGACCGGGCTGACCGTGGAGCTGACCGGGCTCCTGAACGTCTACTCGTATCCCGGCGCCCCCGTCATCATCGTCTACACCGCGCGGGTGATCACCGGCACGCTGACCGTGTGCGCCGAGAACGACTGCCTCGAGTGGGTGGCCCCGGAGGAGATCCCGTGGGAGGCGCTGGCCTTCCCGTCCACGCGCGAGGCGCTCCGGGAGTGGGTCGCCGCCCGCGGCCTCATGCCGCGCGGCTGACCGCTACGGCTCGCGCGACGGCACGGCGACCGTGGCCTTGCCCGTCACGATCTTCTCGCCCTTCTGGTTCTCGGCCCAGATCTCGAGGTCGATCAGGTTGACGTCGTCCTTGGACGACTTGCCGAGGATGCGGCCGCGGCAGGTGATGACGTCCTTGAGGCGGACGAGGCCGGTGAAGCGCACGCCGATCCGGCGCACGCGGCCGGCGCCCACCCAGTCGGTGACGGCCTGCGCCACGAACCCCATCGTCAGCATGCCGTGGCCGAAGACGCCGCCCATGCCGGCCGCCTTCGCGAACTCGTCGTCCTGGTGGATCGGGTTGAAGTCGCCGGAGGCCCCGGCGTAGCGCGTGAGCTGGATCTGCTGGATCGGGCCCTTGACGAGCGACGGGATCTCGTCGCCGACCTGAACGTCCTCGAAGTAGACCCGGGAGTACTTCACAGGCGGACCACCGTGACCTGCCGCATCGTCGCCACGATCTCGTTGCTCGCGTCGGTGACGGCGGTCTCGCGCGTCACGAAGGCCATCGGGCCCGAGCGCCCGGCCTTCTCGCTGATGTCGACGATCCGCGCGCGGCAGAGGAGGGTCTCGCCGGGCCGGATCGGGCGGAACTGCTCGAACTCCTGCTCGCCGTGGAGCACGCGCGAGATGTCGACGCCGAGGTCGCGCAGCAGCGCCGCGCTGTCGCCGCGCGCGCTCCGGAAGGTGATCGGGAAGGTCGGGGGCGCGATGACGTCGCCCCACTCCGAGGCGCGGCCGACCTCGTCGTCCAGGTAGAAGGGGTTGAGGTCGCCGATGGCCTCGGCGAACGCCTTGATCCGGCCACGCTCCACCGTCACCGCGAACGGTGGGTACTCCTTGCCCACGATCGACGTGTTGATCTGGATCGGCATCCCGCCCCCGTCCGGCGGCCGCCGCCGGCCGCCCTCGTCATGGTTCGCCCGCGCCTGTTTACCGCGGGAACAGCAGGAATTGCAAGCCCAGGAGCACGACCAGGGCCTCGATGAGCGCCAGGAACGTGCGGTCGCTCATGTGGTCGAGGAGGCGGCGGGCGATCCAGGCGCCGGCGAACATCGTGGCCCCGAGGACGAGGCCGACGACGACGACCTCCCACGTGAGCAGGCGGTAGCGCGCGAAGACGGCGCCGCGCGTGAGGTGCATGACGGTGGCGCAGAGGGACTCGGTGGCGATGTAGGCCCCGCGCCGGAGGCCGTAGGCGAGGAAGAAGGGCGTCGCGATCGGGCCCGCGGTGACGACCACGGCCGAGAGCAGGCCGATGGCGCCGCCGGCCAGCGGGAAGTGGACGAGCCGCATCCGCCAGTGGCCGGACAGGAGCAGCCGACGGAGCGGCACCGACGCGAGCAGGAAGCCGCCGATCACGCGCGCGAGCCACTCGCTCGGCGTGGCGACGAAGAGCGCGGCGCCGAGCGCCGTGGCCGGGGCCGCCCCCAGCAGGAAGCGGCCGGCGACGCGCCCGTCGATGTCGGATCGGCTCCACCAGACGCGCGCGAGGTTGCCGAGCAGCATGGTGACGGTGAGCACGGGCACCGCCACGCGCACGCCCAGGGTCCAGACGAGCACCGGGAGCAGGACGATGCCGGCGCCGAAGCCCGCGATGCCGCCGACGACCGAGCCGAAGAGCGCC
>JAICGY010000010.1 GCA_025922915.1 Candidatus Methylomirabilota bacterium
ACCACGGCGAGCGTGAGCAGGGCCGACCGCCAACCCATGCGCTCGACCAGCCAGGCCTCGATCGGCATGAAGATCGTGCTGGCGAGCCCGGCGGCGAGGGTGAGCGTCAGGAGGGCGCGGTCGCGGTGCCGGTGGGGGAACCAGCTCACGACGGCCGCGAAGGCCGGCTCGTAGAGCGTCGCCGCCATGGCGATGCCCATGAGGAACCAGACGACGTAGAGCGCCGCCACGCTCTCCACCTGCGACCACGCCACGACGAGCGCGGTGCCGAGACAGGAGCCGAGGGTCATGAGCGCGCGCGGCCCGTGCCGGTCGAGCCAGCGTCCGACGGAGATGGCCAGCAGCGCGGAGACGCCGAGCCCGACGGAGAAGGCGCCGGTGATGGCGATGCGCGAGGCGCCGAGGGCGTCCTCCATCGGCCGCAGGAAGACGGGGAAGCCGTAGTAGATGATGCCCCAGGTCACGGTCTCGGTGATCGACAGCGTCGCCACGACGATCCAGCCGTAGTAGACGTCGGTCGAGCCGAGACGGACCACGTGCGCGGCGCGGGCAGGAGCGGGCCTGACCACCAGAGCCGCCATTGTAGCCGATGGACGGGCCGCCCGCGCCGGCGAGCGCCGGCCGCGGCGCTGCGGCACCCGCGTTGCACGCCCGGTCGGCATGGTGAGGCTCGCGGCGCTCGCGATGGTGCTGCTGGCGGAGCTGGGCTGCGCCCGCGGGGCCCCGATCGCGTGGCCGCCGCCGGAGTCCGGGCCGCTCCGGGACGTCTGGGTGGTCCGCCACGGCTGGCACACCCGCATCGCGGTGCGGCGCGCGGACGTCGATCCGCTGATCTGGCCCGAGAGCCAGGCCCTCGGCCCCGTCGCCTACGTGGAGGTCGGCTGGGGCGACCGCGACTTCTACCCGGCGGACGACCCGTCGATCTGGGACGCCATCGATGCCGTCATCCGCCCCACCCCGGCCGCCCTGCACGTCGGCGGCTTCGACCCGCCCCCGCCCGCGTTCCTGCCGGGCAACGCCATGGTCCGGGTCCCGGTGCCGGCCGAAAGCTTCGAGCGGCTGACCCGGTACCTGCACGACAGCTACGAGCGCACCGCCGCCGGCGACCCCATCGCCATCCGTCCCGGCTACTATCCGCGGAGCCGGTTCTACCTGGCCACCGGCTCCTATCACGCCTTCAACACGAGCAACACCTGGACGGCCCGCGCGCTCCAGGTCGCCGGCGCGCCCGTCACCCCCGCCGGGACCGTCACCGCGGGCCGCGTGATGGCCCAGGCGCGCCGGATCGGCCAGGCGATCCAGCCCGCCGGCGCGGGCCGGGGCGCGCAACCTGCCCTTGATGCCGCGCGCCCGGGAGCCGACAATACCTTGCGTTCGACTCCCTCAGCGGCGGAGGATCGGACCATGGACAGCTCGACGAACGGCCTCGGCCTCGAGCCCGAGGAGATCCGCGCGCGCGTCGCGCGGTGGACGGAGGAGACCCGGTACATCGAGCGGCGGCTGCAGGAGGTCGAGGAGCGCGCGGCGCGCCTCACCGACGTCGACCGCACGACGGCACGGCTCCAGCGCGAGGTCGAGATCCTCCTCGGCGAGAACCGCCGGCTCCGCGAGGAGCGCGCCGAGATCGCCGCCGCCGCCCGTGCGATCGTGAACTTCCCCGTCCTGAACGAGCTCCTCAAGCGGCTCGCGACGCCCGGCGCTTGACGGTGTCGCCGGCGTTCCGTAGGGTCCTGCTGCGACCAGGAGGACCACCATGAGCGAGCGACGGCTGCCGACCGAGGCCGAGGTGCGCGACTGGCTCACCAAGCGCAACAACTGGGGCCGCTGGGGCATCGACGACCAGCGGGGGGCCATCAACCTCATCACCCCGGCCAAGCGCGTCGCCGCGACCCGTCTCGTGCGCTCGGGCCGGAGCGTCTCGCTGAGCCGGCCGTTTCCGAAGGAGCCGGGGATGAACAACTACTACCCGGCGCAGCACTACATGCGGATCCTGCCGCGCGGCACCGGGGGCTTCTCGGCCGACTACTACGGCATCTTCTACCACGGTGTCGCCTCCACCCACATCGACGCCCTGTGCCACACCTGGGACGAGCGGGGCATGTGGAACGGCCGCGACCCGAAGGAGGCCATCACCTTCGACGGCGCCACCTTCGGCTCCGTCGAGCACTGGAGCGAGGGCATCATCACCCGCTGCGTGGTCCTCGACGTGCCGCGCCACCGCGGGGTGCCGTTCGTCACGCACGACGCGCCCGTGCACGGCTGGGAGCTCGAGGACATCCTGCGCGCGCGCTCGCTCAGGCTGGAGCCGGGCGACGCGGTGGCCGTCTACGCCGGGCGGGACCGCTGGCAGGCCGCGAACCCCGACACGCCCTACGGCCGGCCGTTCGGCGGCGGCCCGAACACGCGCCCGGGCCTGCACGTGTCCTGCCTGCCGTTCCTCCGCGACCACGACGTGGCGGTGCTGGTCTGGGACATGCTCGATCACCTGCCCATCGGCTACGACATCCCGTGGGCGGTGCACGCGGCGCTCTTCGCCTACGGCGTCGCGCTCCTCGACAACGCCCTCCTCGAGCCGCTGGCCCAGGCCTGCGTCGAGGAGGGCCGCGACGAGTGCATGCTGGTCATCGCGCCGCTGCGCGTCGTGGGGGGCACCGGCTCTCCGGCCAACCCGCTGGCCGTGTTCTGATGGCCACGACCGAGATCCTCTTCAATCCGTTCGACCCGGCGTTCCACCGGGACCCGTACCCGTTCTACCACCGGCTCCGCGTTGCCGACCCCGTGCACACGACGCCGCTGGGCTTCGTCGTGCTGACCCGGTACGACGACGTCCTGACGCTGCTGCGCGACCCGCGGTTCGGCCGCGAGGGCTTCCACCCGATGCTCGCCGCCAGCCAGCCGAGCCCCACCAATCCCGAGCCGCTGCCGCCGTCGATGCTGTTCCAGGACCCGCCCGTGCACACGCGGCTGCGCGCCCTCGTGACGAAGGCGTTCACCCCTCGCGCCGTCGAGGCCATGCGGCCGCAGATCCAGGCCATCGTCGACCGGCTGCTCGACCGGGCGCAGGAGGCGGGGCGCATGGACGTCATCGACGACCTGGCCTATCCGCTCCCGGTAGAGGTGATCTGCGAGATGCTCGGGGTGCCGACCGACGCCCACGCCGCCATCAAGGGGTGGTCGGCCGACCTCGCGCGCAGCCTCGACGCCATCGGCCTGCCCGCCGCCGACGAGATCCGCGAGCGCGGCGTCCAGGCGCGGCGGGCCCTGGCCGACTACTTCCGTACCCTGCTCCCCGAGCGCCGCCGGCGCCCGGGGCCGGACCTGCTCAGCGCGCTGCTCGAGGTCGAGGAGCAGGGAGACCGGCTCACGGAGCCGGAGCTGCTCTCCATGCTGATCCTCCTGTTCGTGGCGGGCCACGAGACCACGGTGAACCTGATCGGCAACGGCGTCCTCGCGCTCCTCCGGCATCCCGCCGAGCTCGCGCGTCTGCGGCGCGAGCCCGGTCTCGCGGTGAGCGCGGTCGAGGAGCTCCTCCGCTGGGACAGCCCCGTGCAGCGGACGGCGCGGACCCCGGCGACCGACGTGGAGATCGCGGGCCACCCGATCCCGCGCGGCACGCTCGTGGTCGGCGCCATCGGCGCCGCCAATCGCGACCCCGCGCACTTTCCGGACCCCGACCGCCTGGACGTGGGGCGCGCGGACAACCGCCACCTCTCGTTCGGCTTCGGGATCCACTTCTGCCTGGGCGCCTCGCTGGCGCGGCTCGAGGGCCAGATCGCGATCGACACGCTCGTGCGGCGGGCGCCGGCGCTGGAGCTGGCGCCGGGGGAGCTCGAGTGGCGCCAGTCCTCGACGCTCCGCGGGCTGGTCGCGCTACCCGTGACTCTCTGAGCGCCCGCGCCGGGCGATCAGCCGCCCTGCACGTCCTGGTAGCGGCCCGGGTCGCGTGGCTTCCGCCACTCGCGCTTGAGCGAGACCGCGAACGAGATCTGCCCCGCCTCGCCGGCCGCGATCGTCATCGACCGCGCGGTCCGCCCGCTGCCGTCGCGCAGGCGCGGATGCCAGACCTGCGCCTCGTACCGGCCGGGGAGCAGGCCGTCGATCCGCGCGCGCCCGTCGCGTCCCGTCTTCGCGAAGTACGGGGTCTCGAGGACGTGGATGTAGGCGAGCATCCAGTCGTGGATGTTGCAACCGAGCGCGACCACGCCCGGCCGGTCGAACACGACGGGTGCGGCCGGGGTGCCGATGTAGAGCGGGAGCTCGAAGCGCTTGGCGGGCGAGAACGAGTAGACGTGGTGGCGGATGTTGTCGCGGTTGGGGAAGGTCACCGCAGTGCCCACGTGCACCGGCAGGACGTGGGGGACGAACTCCCTGTCCTGCTGGTCCATCACCGCCGCGGCCGGGCGGCGCTCCGGCGGCGCCCCGTCGAGCGGCGTCAGCGAGACGACGGCGTCCTCGACCGGGCTCCCGCGGCCCTCCGTCACCGTCGCCTCCACACGGCCCGTCCGCCCGCCGTCGTCGGCGGACGGCCCGCCGGCGACGAGGGCGAGCGGGAGCACGGCCACAAGGCCGGCCCAAAGCCAGCGTCGCGCCCTCGCCGTCACGGCTCGCGCTCGGGCGGCGCCGGCGTGGCGCGGGCCGGCGCGCCCGCGGCCGGCCGCAGTTGCAGGATGCTGAAGACCCTGACGGGCTTGCCGAAGCCGCGCAGGACGACCTCGCCCAGGGATTCCGCGTCGACGAAGGGCTGGACCTCGGCGTGGACCCGCTGGCTCACCAGGATCTGCCCGTCCGCGGCCTCCTGGCAGAGCCGCGCGCTCAGGTTGGTGACGGTGCCGATGGCCGCGTAGTCGAACCGGCCCTCGAAGCCGATCGGGCCGACGGTCGCGTGTCCCATCGCGATGCCGGCGCCGAACCCCACCGCGTACCCGCGACGGCGCCAGCCCTCGAGCAGCGGGCCCACGGCGTCCCGCATGGCGACGGCCATGCGGACGGCGCGCGCGGCGGGATCGGGGCACGGCAGGGGATCGTTGAAGAAGACCATGAGCCCGTCGCCCGTGAACCGCTCGAGCGTGCCCCCGGCGGCGAAGATCACCGGTCCCACCGCCGCATGATAGTCGCGGAGCAGCTGCATGACCTCCTCGGGATCGGCCGAGTCGGCGAACGCCGTGAAGCCCCGGAGGTCGCAGAAGACGACGCTGATCTCGCGGCGGCGCGAGGTCAGCGCGGAGCCGTCGTCGGCGGACAGCGCGTCGGCGAGCTGGGGCGAGAAGAACCGCCGGAGCCGGGCCGCCCGCTCCAGCTCGGTGCGGACGCGGTCGCGCTCGGCGAGCCCGGCGGCCATGGCGTTGAACGTGCCAGCCAGCTCGCCCAGCTCGTCGCGCTGGTCGACGGCGACACGCGCGGCGAAGTCCCCGGCAGCGACCCGACGCGCGGCGCCGGCCAGCGCCAGCACGGGGCGGCTCACCCGGCGCGCCACGAGGAGGGCGCCGAGGAGCGCGACGACGAGGCCGGCGCCGGCGATGGCGATCAGGGTCCTCAGCAAACGATCGTGCGGGGCCAGCGCCTCCGCGAGCGGGCGCTGCAGGACGACGTCGACCCCGTCCGCGACCCGCGCCGCGTGCAGCACGTGCGGCTGGCCCTCGACCTGCAGGATGCCGCGGGCCCGGGCGTCGCGGTACGCGCGCTGCAGGGCCTCGCGCCCGGGGGCGGCCAGCGTCGAGGCGAGCAGGGCGTTCCGGTCTTCGTCGATCCGGACGAACGAGATGTGGAGGCCGGTCAGGCGGCGCAGGTCGCTCGCGGTGTCGTCGTCGATGCTGAACCCGGCGACCAGCCAGCCGATCGGAACGGGCGCCAGGACCGGGACCATCGCGAGGCGGTAGAGGACGCCCTCGAGCGTCACGATCGCCGACGCCCCGCCCTCGTCCTCCGCCTGCTCGAGGAGCGCCGGCACCGGGAAGCGGGAGTCCTCCCCGTCACGCCCCAGCGTGTCGGCGAGGATGACGCCGTCGAGCGCGACCAGCATCAGCAGGTCGCCGCCGACCCGGCGCCGGTGGTTCTCCAGCACCGAGCGAGTGGTGGCGTGGTCCGCGGTGGCCACCGCGGTCTTGAGCGCGAAGTCGCCGGCGACCAGGCGGGTCGCCGCCGCGAGCTGCTCGGTCCGGACGTCGAGCTGGCGCGTGAACAGCGTGCTCGCGATGCGCAGCTCCTCCCCGATCTCGCTGCGTGCGCTCGCGCGGACCGAGGCGGCCACGGCCAGGAACCCGGCCACCTGAATCACTGCGAACAGGCCGACGAACACGACCACCAGCCGGCTGCGGAAGCTCCGGAAGCGATGGGCCAGGAGGTTCATCCGCCGTCACGATAGCACCGTGCCGGGGAGACCAGGCCTTGCGGCCGCCCGGCGATCGCGCCACCATGAGCCGCCCGACCGCCGCTCCGGAGGAGCCCATGAGAAAGGCCGCCCGCTCGTCGCCGTGGCCCCGCGGCGCCCGCTGCGCCGTCATGCTCACCTTCGACTTCGACGCCGAGAGCCTCTGGCTCGCGCGCGACCCCGGCGCCGCCGGGCGCCCGGGCGTGATGTCCCAGGGCCGCTACGGGGCGCGCGTGGGCGTGCCGCGGCTCCTGGCGCTGCTGGCCGCCGAGCGCGTGCGCGCGACCTTCTTCGTCCCCGGCTGGGTCGCCGAGAACCATCCGGCCGAGGCGCGCGCCATCCGGGACGCTGGCCACGAGATCGGCCACCACGGCTATCGCCACGACTGGGCCGATCCCGCCGACCCGGCGAGCGAGCGGGCGGCCTTCGAGCAGGGCATGAAGGCGCTCGGCACGGTGCTCGACGTCCGTCCGCGCGGCTTCCGCGCCCCGGCCTGGGAGCTGACCCCGATCACCCTCGACCTCGTGCGCGAGCACGGGATGGTCTACTCCTCGAACCTCATGGACGACGTGCTCCCGTACGTCCACCCCGGGCAGCCGCCCGTGGTCGAGCTGCCCGTCCAGTGGGTGCTCGACGACGCGCCGTACTTCCTGATGCACCCGCGGCTGGCGCCGCGCCCGATGCAGAGCCCGGAGGCGGTCTTCGGCATCTGGCGCGACGAGTTCCTGGGGTGCCACGAGTGGGGCGGGCTCTTCGACCTCACCTGTCACCCGCAGGTGATCGGCCACCCGTCGCGGCTGCTGATGCTGCGCCGGCTGATCCGGCTCGTCAGGCGCAAGCGCGACGTCTGGTGGGCCACGGCCGGCGAGGTGGCGGAGCACTGGCTCCGCCGCCCGGGACGTTGACGACCGATCGCCTCGGAGGCGGCTGAGGAGGCGGCGCGGCGGCTGCATCGCCCCCGGTGCGTGCGGCCGCCGGGCCCGCGGCTAGCCGGCGTGGTGATCGAGGCGGGCAACGACGACGGTGACGTTGTCGCGACCGCCGCGCGCGGCCACGAGCGTGACGAGCCGGCCGGCGACGGCCCCCGGCTCGGGCACGGCGCGCGCGACCGCGGCGACCTCCGCCTCGTCGAGCACGTCCCAGAGGCCGTCGGTCCCCAGCACCACCGCGACGTCGCCGGCGGCGAGCGGGCGGGTCCGGCACTCTGGCTCGGCCACGATCCCGACGTGGCGGAGGCCGCGGTCGCCGAGGGAGCGGGTCATCATGAGCCCTTGCCCGCTCCGCGGGTCGACGACGTACGGGCCGTCGAAGTCGGCGCCGGCGCGCTGGACACGCCGGCGCTCGTCGGCGCGCTCGAGACGATGGTCGGCCGTGACGGCGTCGTGGCCTTCCGTCCGCACCAGCACGGCGCGGGAGTCTCCGACCCAGCCCACGGACAGGCTGCGCTCGAGCACGAGGGCCAGGGTGGCGGTGGAGCCGCACCGGTCGAGCGAAGCATCGAGGCGCGCGAAGACCGCCGACCAGAGCGCGGCGTCCCGCAGGCCGGCGGCCAGGCCGTCCTCCACGGCGTCCCGGGCGTGAGCCCGCGCGTGGTCGGCGACGCTGGCGCCGCCGTGCCCGTCGAAGACGGCGAGGAGGGTCCCGGCGGCGAGCGGCTCGGCCAGGGCGCGGTCCTCCATGTGCTCGCGCCACCGCTGGTCGCTGGCGATCGCCGACCGGACGCGGAGCCCCTCCCCCATCGGGCCAAGGATACGTTAGGCTACGGGCCGTGCTCTGGGCGCCGCCCGCGACCGTCGAGGCCGAGCTCTTCAGCGCGATGCCCGCGGCGTTCCGCCGTCCCGGCGTTCGCACGGACTGGGCCGACGCCAACCGCGGCGGGGCGGCCGTCGACTCCTTCCTCGAGGGCCCTGCGTTCGACCGCGAGGGCTTCCTGCTCGTCACCGACATCCCGTTCGGGCGGATCTTCCGCATCGCGCCGGACGGCACCTGGAGCCTGGTGGTGGAGTACGAGGGCTGGCCGAACGGTCTCAAGCTCCACCGCGAGGGCTGGGCGGCCGTCACCGACTACCGTCGAGGCGTCCTGCGTCTGGACCCGCGCCGGGCCGTCCTGGAGCCGCTCGTCACGCACCGGTTCTCCGAGGGCTTCCGCGGCGTGAACGACTGCGTGTTCTCCTCGGGAGGCGACCTCTACTTCACCGACCAGGGGCAGACGGGGCTGCACGACCCGACCGGGCGCGTCTACCGGTACACGGCAGCCGGCCGGCTCGACTGCCTGCTGACGACGGTGCCGAGCCCGAACGGCATCGTGCTCGCCCCCGACGAGAAAGCGCTCTTCGTGGCCGCCACCCGCGGCAACGCCGTCTGGCGGGGGCCGCTCATGGCCGACGGGACGCTCTCCAAGGTCGGCGTCTTCGCCTCGCTCTACGGTCCGACCGGGCCCGACGGGCTCGCGATGGACGAGGCGGGCAACCTGGTCGTCGCCCATCCGGGCGGCGACTCCGTGTGGCTGTTCAGCCCGCGGGGCGAGCCGGTGCTCCGCGTGCGGTGCGCCGACGGCGACTTCCCGACGAACGTGGCCCACGGCGGGCCCGACCGCCGGAGCCTGTACATCACCTGCTCGGGCGTCGGCGTCGTCCGCCGCGCGGCGATGCCGGTGCCGGGGAGACGGCTCTTCTCGCACGCCTGATCCCGGGCCGCGTGGCGCCCGGGCGCGGCTCAGCGATTGCCGGGCGCCAGGTGCTCGGGCCGGTCGTGACGGTGGAACTCGCCGGGCGGGGTGATCGCCAGCCGGATGGACGGGCGGTCGCCGGTCGGCCGGATGTGATGGTAGTGATGGGCGGGGGCGAAGACCAGGTCCCCCGCACGCGCGTGGATCACCTGGGCGTGGCCCTCGATCTCCCAGTCGATCTCGCCCTCGAGGACCACCCACCACTCGTCCACCAGGTGGTAGTGGCGGTCGGTCCTGTGCGCGGGCGGCTGGCAGATCAGCGTGCCGACGATCTGCTCGTTCACGACGACCTTCTCGGACCACGGCGCGGCGCCCTTGGCCCGCTTGATCTCCTCGATCCGCGCGTGCAGCGTCCCGGGTCCCAGCAGCCCCTTCGGCGTCGTCGTCGCCTGCATCGGTGGCCTCCGAGCGCCGGCCCTCGTGAGCCCGGCGCGGGCGCACGATAGCACGGCCCCGCGGGGGCGAGGCGGCGGTTCTGGCTATACTGCCTCGATGTCGGAGCCCATGTGGCCCAGCCGCCGCGCGCTGAACCGGGGCGCCGGCGCCGCCGCCCTCGCCGCCGCCGCGCCCTTCGCCGCCCAGGTGCCGGAGGCGGCACGCGAGGCGATGGCGCGGGCGGCGACGGCGTTCCTGGCCGCTCTCGACGATGGGCTGCGCGCCCGCGCCGTCTTCCCGTTCGACCACGAGGAGCGCCGCGACTGGCACTACGTGCCGCGCGGCCGCCAGGGGCTGCCCTTCAAGGACATGCCGGCGCCGGCGCGGACGGCCGCGCACGGGCTCATGAAGGTTTCGCTCTCCGGGGTCGGCTACGCCAAGGCGGTCGATATCATCCGGCTCGAGGAGGTCCTGCGCCGGCTCCGGGTGCTGGGAGAGGAGCAGGACCTGGGGGTCGCGCTGGCGCGGAGCGTGGACGCCGCGCTGCGCCCGCGCCTGATCATCGCCGCCGACTCCTTCGGCGACATCGTGACGGGGCCCGGGCGCGTCGACGCCCTGAAGGCGCCGGCGGGGGTCGCGCTCGGGGCTCTGGGCGCGGCCCAGCGGGCGCTCGGGCTGCGGCTCATCGAGACGTACGCGCGCACGATGCGGGCCGACGTCGCGGAGGCGGAGCTGCGCCGCCTGCGCGAGGCCGGGCTCGAGCGCGTGCACGTGGCGTGGGCGGGGCCGATCGACCCGGCGCGGCCGCACTACTACCGGCTCCACGGGCCGACCCTGCTCATCGAGTACGACAACACGCAGAACGACGCCAATCACGTCCATACCGTCTGGCACGATCCGCGGAACCACTTCGGCGTGGACCCGCTGCGCGCGCACTACGAGCGGGGCCATCACCGCCGCCACGCCTGATCGTCCCGCGCGGCTGCGCGCCGAGGCGGACGGCGACGTGGCCGCCGTCCGCGCCGTCCACGCCGCCGCGTTCGGGCGCCCCGAGGAGGGACGCCGCTCCCTCGACCACGACGTCGTCGTCGTGGTCGGCCACCCCGCGTTCTACCCGCGGTTCGGCTTCGTCCCCGCCCGCCCGCTGGGCCTGCGGTGCGAGTACCCGGTGGACGAGGAGGCGTTCATGGTGAGCGAGCTGACGCCGGGCGCGCTCCACGGGCGGCGCGGGGTCGTGATGTACGCGCCGGCGTTCCGGCTCGCCGCCGGACCGGCCGAGGGCCCCGAGGGTGGTCTCGCGCGATAGGATGCGTGCGTGACCCCCTTCGATCGCGGCGCGCTGGCCTGGCGGCGCGGCGTGCGCCGCTGGCGCCGCGCCCTCGCTCTCCTCGTCCTCTGCGTGGCGGCCGTGATCGGGGGCGTGTACGGACTGCGGCTCTGGCAGTACTGGGAGCGGCACGTCTCGACCGACGACGCCTTCGTCGAGGCGCACGTGTCGCCGGTGAGCGCGCGCATCCGGGGGACGGTCCTCGAGGTTCTCGTGCGCGACAACCAGGACGTCGCCGCGGGCGCGCCCCTCGTCCGCCTGGACCCGCGGGACTTCGAGGTGAAGGTGGCGCAGGCGCGCGCCGCGGTGGCGACGGCCGAGAGCCGGCTGAACGTGGCGACCGCCGGACTGCCCATGACGGACGAGACGACGCGGAGCCAGGTCGCGCAGGCCGAGGCGAGCGCGGCGCGCGCCCGGCTCGGGATCGAGGGCGCGCGGCGCGGGCTCGACGAGCGGACGAGCCGGCTCGCGGCCCGGCGCGCCGCGGTGGCGGCGGCCCGCGCCGACATCGCCGCCCGGGAGGCGGACCTGGAGCGGGCCAGCGCTGACCGCGCGCGCATGGAGCAGCTGCTCGGCCAGCAGCTCGTGGCGCGGCAGGAGTTCGACCTCGCCGAGAACCTCTTCCGCACCGCGAGCGCCGCCCTCGAGGCGGCCCGCCAGCGGCTCGACGTGGCGCGTGCCGAGGTGGCCCAGGCGCAGGCAGAGCGGGCGAGCCAGGAGGTGGCGCTGACGCAGGCGCAGCGCCAGCGGGAGGAGGCCGAGGCCACGCTGGCCGAGGCGCGCAGCCGCCGCGGCGAGGTGAAGGTGCGCTCCGCCGAGATCGGCAGCGCCGAGGCGGAGCTGGCGGAGGCGCAGGCGGCTCTGCGCGAGGCCCTGCTCAACCTCGAGTACGCGACCGTCGCCGCCCCCATCGCCGGCCGCGTGACGCGGCGGACGGTGGAGGTCGGCCAGGTCGTCCAGCCCGGCCAGCCGCTCCTCGCGCTCGTGGACCTGGCGAACGTCTGGGTGGTGGCGAATTACAAGGAGACCCAGCTGACCCACGTGCGGCCGGGCCAGCCCGCCACGATCTCGGTCGACACCCACCCCGGGCTCGTCCTCCACGCCCGCGTGGACTCGATCCAGAGCGGGACGGGGTCGCGCTTCTCGCTGCTGCCGCCCGAGAACGCGTCGGGCAACTTCGTCAAGGTCGTCCAGCGCATCCCGGTCAAGCTCGTGCTGGAGCCCGAGGACCGCGCGCGCGGGCTGCTGGTGCCCGGCATGTCGGTCGTGCCCACCATCCGGGTGCGATGACCGCCGGCGTCCGCCGGTCCGTCGTCGCCGTCACCACGATGATGGCGACGTTCCTCGTCATCCTGGACGTGACGATCGCCAACGTGGCGCTCGACCACATGCGGGGCACGCTGTCGGCGGGCGTGGACGAGATCACCTGGGTGCTCACGTCCTTCCTGGTGGCCAACGCCATCAGTTTGCCCATCACGGGCTGGCTCACCGATCTCCTGGGCCGCAAGCGCCTCTTCATCGTCTCCACCGTGCTGTTCACCGTCACGTCGGCCGCGGCCGGCGCCGCCCCGAGCCTGGCCGCGATCGTGGTCGCGCGGTTCCTGCAGGGGCTGGCCGGCGGGCCGCTGGTGCCGCTCTCCCAGGCGACGATGATGGAGACCTTTCCGGCCCACCGGCGCGGCATGGCGATGGCCATCTGGGGCATCGGCATCATGTTCGCGCCGATCATCGGGCCGACGCTGGGCGGGTGGATCACCGACAACTGGTCGTGGCGCTGGGTCTTCTACATCAACGTGCCCGTCGGCGCCCTCGCCGTCCTCCTCGCCTGGCTCGTCCTGCCCGAGCCGGCGGCCGAGCGCCCCGAGGTGCGGCGCATCGACGTGCCCGGGCTCGTGCTCCTCGTGGTCGGCATCGGCGGGCTGCAGTTCGTCCTCGACCGGGGGCAGCGCGAGGACTGGTTCGCCTCCCCACTCATCGTGTGGCTCAGCGTGGTCGCCGGCATCGCGCTCGTGCTCCTGGTGATCCGCGAGCTGCGGGCCGCCGAGCCGGTGGTGGACCTGCGCGTGCTGCGGCACGGAACGTTCGCGGTGGCGACGGCGGCGATGTTCGTCATCAGCATCGCGTTCTACGGGATCATGGTGCTGTCGCCGCTATTCACCCAGATCCTGATGGGCTACACCGCGATGCTGGCCGGCCTCGTGCTGGCGCCCGGGGGCCTGGCGACGCTGGTGACGATGCCCATCGCCGGCGCCCTGATGAACCGCGTCGACCCCCGCTGGATGATCATGACCGGCTGCCTCGTGAACGCGTACGCCATGTACCTGATGGCGACGCTGACGCTGGAGGCCAGCTACTGGCAGGTCATGACGCCGCGGTTCATCCAGGGGCTGGGCATCGGGCTCACCTTCGTGCCGCTGTCGACGGTGGCCCTGAGCGCGGTGCCTATGCGCGAGCTCGGGCACGCCTCGGGGCTCTTCAACTTCATCCGCACGGCGGGCGGCAGCATCGGCATCGCCGGCGTGGCCACCATGCTGGAGCGGGGAGCGCAGACCCACCAGGCCCGGCTCGTGGGCCACGTGAGCCTCTACGACCCGGACGTCTGGGAGCGGTACCACCGGCTGGTCGACACGTTCGCGGCCCGGGGCGCCGACCTCGCCACCGCCGAGCAGCAGGCGTGGGCGCACCTCTACGAGCTGGTCCAGCGGCAGGCGCTCTTCCTGTCGTTCGTCGACGACTTCTGGCGCCTGGTGTGGATCTTCGTCGCGGTGGTGCCGTTCGTCCTGTTCCTGGGGCGGCGGCCGCGCGTGCTCCCCGCGGGGGAGCCGGAGCGCCACGGCGTCGCCGTGGCGGAGGGCTGAGGCTCAGCCGGCGACGGGCCGGGCGCGCTCCACCACGCGCGCCGAGGGGACGCCCTCGGGCAGCGTGCCGAAGGTGGCCCCGGGGTCCCCGGACAGCCGCGACGCCGCGAAGGCCTCGGCCACGGCCGCGTCGCCGTGGCGCAGCAGGAGCGCGGCCTGCAGCGCGATGGCCATGCGCTCCACCGTCCGCCGCGCCTGGCCCTCGGCGATGGCCGGCTCCCGGAGCGTGTCGGCCAGGCTCCCGGCCAGGGCGTCGAGCCGGCGGTCGGCGCCGCGCGCGCGGGCCAGCTCCCCGAGAAACGCCTCGACGGCCGCCGGCTCCCGCTGGAGCGCGCGCAGGACGTCCAGGCACATCACGTTGGCCGAGCCCTCCCAGATGGAGTTGACGGGCGCCTCGCGGTACAGCCGGGGGAGGATCGACTCCTCCACGTAGCCGTTGCCGCCCACGCACTCCAGCGCCTCGGCCACGACCGGCGGCGTCCGCTTGCACACCCAGAACTTCACGAGCGGGGTCGCCAGGCGCGCGAAGGCGCGCTGCTCGTCGTCGCCGCCTCGCTCGTCGTACGCCCGGGCCAGGCGCATCACCGCGGTCAGGGCGGCCTCCGACTCCAGGCACAGATCCGCGAGCACGTTGCGCATGAGCGGCTGCTCGATCAGGGGCTTGCCGAAGACCGTCCGGTGGGCGGCGTGGTGGGTGGCCTGGGCGACCGCCTGGCGCATGACGGCGGCGGCGGCGATCGCGCACTCGAGCCGTGCGTGGGCGATCATCTCCATGATCGTCGCCACGCCGCGCCCCTCCTCGCCGACCAGCCGCGCCCACGCCCCCTCCAGCTCGATCTCGCCCGAGGCGTTGGAGCGGTTGCCGAGCTTGTCCTTGAGCCGCTGGATCGCGATGCGATTGCGGGAGCCGTCGGGCCGCCAGCGGGGCACGCAGAAGCAGGACGGCCCCCGGGCCGTCTGGGCCACCATGATGAAGACGTCGCACATCGGCGCCGAGCAGAACCACTTGTGGCCGGTCAGCTCGTACTCGGCGCCGGGGCCGGGGGCGGCGAGCGGCCGGGCCCGCGTCGTGTTCGCGCGCAGGTCGGTGCCGCCCTGCTTCTCGGTCATCGCCATGCCGCAGAGCGCGCCCGTCTTGGCCGGGGCCGGCAGCGAGCGGTGGTCGTACTCCGTCGACGTGAGGCGGCCCACCCACTCGTCGGCCAGCGCGGGGGCCGTGCGCAGGAGGGGCACCGCCGCGAACGTCATCGACACGGGACAGGCGTGGCCCGCCTCGGCCTGCGCCACCAGATAGAGGAGCGCGGCCCGGACGACGTGCGCCCCGGCGCGCGGCTCGCGCCAGGGCAGGGCGTGGCAGGCAGCCGCGACGGACAGCGCCATCAGGCTGTGCCAGGCCGGGTGGAACTCGACCTCGTCGATGCGGTGGCCCCGTCGGTCGTGCGTGCGGAGGACCGGCGGGTGGGCGTTCGCCTGGTGCCCCCAGGCGAAGCCGTCGTGTCCGGCGTGCCGGCCCAGCTCCCGGGCGCGCGCCTCGCCCCAGCCGCCGCCCTCGCGCCGCAGCGCCTCGACGAGGGCCGCGTCGGTCGTAAAGAGATCGTAGGGCTCGAGCGGGGGCGGCTGGTTCAGCACCTCGTGCGTCGGATCCATCGCGGTTCGCCCTCGCCCTCCGGCCTCTACGGGCGGGTCGCTGCCCGGGCCAGCAGCGCGAGGTCCGCGGTCATCTGCATCTGCTCGAACAGCGTGATCGCCCGGGCGGTATGCTCCTCGGCGGGGTCGGGATCGTTCCAGCCGTGCAGCAGGCGCGCGTAGATCGCATACGCGCGGGCGAGCTCCGGACGTCCCCCGATCGTCTCGAGCAGATCGATGGCCTGCCGCAGCGCGGCCTCCGCCTCCTGGCGGGCCCCGGCGCCCCGGGCGGCGAGGGCCTCCGCGTACGTCCGGTAGGCGAGCGCGAGCGGCATGCGGTCCCCGGCCTCGGTCGCGATGCGGATCGCCTCGGCGCTCACCTCGGCGGCCGCCTCCGCCGCGCCGAGCCGGAGGTCGCAGGCGGCGAGGAAGGTCTTCTGCCAGGGCAGGATCAGGCGCGTGCCGATCTGGGCGGCGATCTCGAGCGACTCCTGCACGAGCACACGCCCGGCGGCGGCATCGCCCGTGAGCGTCCGCGCCCGACCTTCCCAGGACTTCACCACGAAGAGGCGGAACAGATCGCCCACGCGCGTGGCGATCTCGCGGGCCGCGGCGTGGTCGGCGAGCGAGCGCGCCCAGTCGCCCTGCTGATCGTGCACGATCGCCCGCTGCGAGTAGGCGGCGGCCTCGGCGAAGGGATTGCGGATCTCCTGGGCGAGCTCCACCCCCTGGGTCGCGAACGCCACCGCCCGGTCGAACTCGCCCATCAGCCCGAACACGCAGCCCGCCGTCGCCGCCGCCGTCGCCTGCTCGCCCTTGTTGCCGAGCCGCTGCATCTGGCCGACGCTGCGCTCCAGCATCTGGCTCGCGCGCGGGTAGTCCGAGCGGATCCAGTAGATCCGGCCCATCAGGTTGACGGGCGGAGCGAGCACGGCGTCGTCGCCGAGCTGCTCGCCGATCTCCAGGCTCTGGCGGGCGTAGTCGATCGCGGCCTCCAGCTTTCCCTGCACGTACTGCAGCCGGCCGAGCCAGTACAGCACGCGGGCCAGCCGGGCTTCGTCCCCGAGCGCCTGGGCCAGGGTCCGCGCGCGCTCGAGATTGGCCTGATCCCGCTGGATATCCTCTCGCGTCGTCCCGACGGCGGCGAGCTTCAGGATGGCGTCGATCTCCGCGCCCTGCACCGAAGGCGAGGGCGCGAGCTGCGCGGCGGCGCGCAGGGCGGTCTCGTAGAGGGCCTTGGCCTCGGCCGTCGCGTGCAGGCGCGCCGCGTGATCCCCGGCCGTCACCGCGTAGCTCAGCACCTTGTCGGGCTGGCCGCCGAGACGATAGTGATGCGCGAGCCGCGCCGCGTGCTCCTCCAGCTGATCGGCGTAGAGCGCCTCCGTGGCCGCCGCCACCGCGGCGTGGATCTCGGCCCGGCGCGATGACAGCAGCATCTGGTAGACGACGTCCTGGATGACCGCGTGCTTGAACGCGAACTCGGGCTCGGGGAAGACGCGCGTCTCGTGGATCAGCTCGAGCCGGGTGAGGTGCGCGAGGCGCTCGTCGATCTCGCCGGGGGCATTGCCCAGACGGGCGACCAGCCGCGCGCCGAACACGCGCCCGACGACGGAGGCGATCTGCAGCGTCTCCTTGAGCGCGGGCTCCAGGCGGTCGATGCGCGCCCGCACCACGTCCTGGATGGTGGCCGGGAAGTCGATCTGGCTCTCGCCGCTCCAGCGCACCCGCCCGCCGTCGCGGATCAGCACCTGGCGGTCGACCAGCGAGGTGACGATCTCCTCGACGGAGAGCGGGTTGCCCTCCGCCTTCTCGAGGATGCGCGCGTGCACCTCGGGCGGGATGTCGCTCGTGCCGAGCAGCCCGCGCAGCATCGCCTCCGCGTCCGGGGCGTCCAGCGTCTCGAGGGCGAGCTGCCGGTACCCGGCGCGGTCGGCCCACGGCGTCGCGTGGCCAGGCCGCTGGGTGGTGAGGAGCAGCGCCGGCAGCGTGGCCAGGCTGCCGATGATGAAGGCCAGCACCTCCTCCGACGCGCGGTCCGCCCAGTGCAGGTCCTCCACGACGAGCACGAGCGGGCGCTGGCGGGCGCCGGCGGCGGCGAGCGCGCGGATGGCCTCGAACGTCTGGCGCCGCTTCACGGGCAGGTCCAGGTGTTTGAGCGTCTCGTCCTCGCCGGGCAGGTGGAAGAGCTCGCGCAGCAGCGGCAGCGCCGGCTCCAGCCCAGGGTCGAGGGCGCGGACGCCCCGTCGGAGCTTCTCGTCGATCTGCAGGGGGTTGTCGCCGTCCTCGATCTGGAAGTTCGCGCGCAGGAGGTCGAGGACGGGCAGGTACGGGGTGGAGTGCCCGTGGGCCGAGCACTGGCCTTCCAGCCAGGTCACGTCGTCCTTGCCGAGGCGCTCCCGGAACTCGAGCAGGAGCCGCGACTTCCCCACGCCGGGCTCGCCGAGGATGCCGACCACCTGGCCGCGGCCCTCCCGCACCCGCCCGAAGCAGTCGGCCAGCACCTCCAGCTCGCGCTCCCGGCCGACCAGGGGCGTGAGCCCGCGCTCGACGCGGATCTCCAGGCGCGTGCGCCGCCGCCGGCGGCCCAGCACCCGGTGGACGACGACCGGCTGCCGCCGGCCCTTCACGTGCACGGGGCCCACCGTGTCCGTGCGCACGTAGCCGCGGACGTCCCGGTGCGTCGCCTCGCTGATGAGGAGCGCGCCCGGCTCGGCCAGCGCCTGCAGCCGCGCGGCGAGATTCGTCGTGTCGCCGACGGCGGTGTAGTCCATGCGGAGGTCGTCCCCGATGCGGCCGACCACGACGGGCCCGGTGTTGAGCCCGAGGCGCAGCAGGAGGCGGATGTCGCGCTCGCGCTCGAGCTGGGCCGAGTAGCCGGCGACGGTCTCCTGGATCGCGAGCGCGGCGTGGACGGCGCGCAGGGCGTGGTCCTCGAGCGCGAGCGGCGCACCGAACAGCGCCATGAGGCCGTCGCCCAGGAACTGGTTGACGGTGCCGTCGTAGCGGTGGACGGTCTCGGCCATGAGCCGCAGGACCCGGTCCATCGTCTGGTGCATCTCCTCGGGGTCGAGCTGCTCGGCCAGGCCCGTGGAGTCGACGAGGTCGCAGAAGAGAACGGTGACGTGCTTGCGCTCGCCCTCCATCGCCGCCCGGGAGACGAGGATGCGCTCGGCGAGGTGGCGTGGCGTGTAGGTGCCGGGCGAGGGAGGCTCGGCCGGCGTCGCTCCCGTCAGCGGCTGGCCACACCCGCCGCAGAAGCGCTCGCCGGGCTCGTTGGTGAAATGACACGCGGGGCAGCGCGCGGTGAGCGGAGCGCCGCAGGCCGCGCAGAAGCGGCGTCCCTCACGATTGTCGGCGCGGCACTGTGGACACTGCATCGCCTCGACCCGCGCCCGGTGAGGATGGATCGCTCACCGTGGCTCGCGCGCAGCCTAGCCCATCGGGTGCACCGGGTCAACCGACGGGGCGGGGGCCGGTGCGGCGTCTGGCGATTGCCCGCGCGCCCCGGGCTCGCTATCATCCGGGGCCATGCCGGTCGATGCTGAAGCGGAGCTGAAGGCCCGCCTGCGCGCGGAGCTCCCGTCGGCCGTGTTCCGGCGGCACCCGGCCCGCGTGCTCCTCGGGCTGCCGCTCGTCGCGGTCATTCTCGGCGGCTCCCTGCTCGTGGCCGGCCCCGCCCCCGTCTACGCGCTGCCGGTCCTCTATCTGATCATCGCCAACGCCTACGTGACGCTCATGTTCTTCGGTCACGAGGTGGGCCACGGGGCCATGGGCGTCTCGTCACGCGTGCAGACGGCCGTGCTCTTCTTCACGGGCGCGGTGTTCCTGGTCTCCCCGCACCTCTGGCGCCACTGGCACGACCGCGTCCACCATCCGTACGCCAACGTGCCCGGCATCGACCCCGACCGCTACGACTCGCTGGACGAGCTCGCGCGCACGTGGGCGCCGCTGCGGTGGCTCACGGTCCGGCTGGCGCCCGGGTCGGGCCACTGGCTGAGCGTGGCGTACCTGCCGCTGGCCTTCACCGTGCACGGGCAGGTCGTCCTCTGGGTGTACAGCCGGCGCGCGCGCTGGCCCGGATTCCGCTGGGGGCGCGCCGTCGCGGAGACGGCGCTGATCACCGGCACCTGGACGGGGCTCGGCGTGTGGCTCGGCGCCGGCGGCGCGCTGCTCGTGATCGTGGTGCCGATGCTCCTCGCCAACGCCGTCGTGATGAGCTACGTCGCCACCAACCACATGCTCCGGCCGCTCAGCGCCCGCGGCGGCGCGCTCACGACCGCGCTGAGCCTGACGAGCCCGCGCCTGGTCGACGTGGTGCATCTGCACTTCAGCCATCACGTCGAGCATCACCTCTTTCCCGGACTCAGCCACCGTCACTACCCGCTCGTCCGGGCCGGGCTGCGCCGGCACGCCGGCCCGGCATTCGTCGCGCCGACGCACTGGGGGGCGCTGCGCGTGCTCTGGACGACGCCGCGCCACTACGCGGCTCCCGACGTCCTGGCCAATCCCCTGACCGGCGCCCGCGTGGCGCTGCGGGACGTGGAGGCGCGCCTGCGGGCGGCCGACCCCGCGCTCGCGGACGGCCGGGCGGCGGGCGGCGCATGACGCTCGCCGCCGTCATCGACCGGGTGGCTGCGGCCGCCGCCCCCGACCTGACGTTCAGCGTCGTGCTCTGGGACGGCACCCGCCGGCGTTACGGGCCCGGGGGGGCGGACGCCGTGGTCGTGCACCTGCGCGACCGCGCCGCGTGCGAGGCGATGCTCGCCGATCCCGGTCTCCGCTTCCCGGCCGCCTACGTCGACGGCGCCCTGGAGGTGGAAGGGGATCTCGGCCGGCTGATGGAGCTGCTCCTCCGGGTGCCGGACGCCGCGGTCCGCGCGGGGCTCGCGGCGCGCCTGGCGCTCGGGCTGACGCGCTGGCGGCTCCGCAACACGACTCGCCAGGCCCGCCGGAACATCGCCAGCCACTACGACGCCGGCAACGAGTTCTTCCGCCTGTGGCTCGACGAGACCATGACCTACTCGTGCGCCTACTTCGGCGCGCCCGACGAGCCGCTGGACGCCGCCCAGCGGGCGAAGCTCGCGCACCTCTGCCAGAAGCTGCGGCTGGAGCCCGGACAGACGCTGCTCGACGTGGGCTGCGGCTGGGGCGGGCTGGCGATGCACGCCGCGGCCACGCACGGCGTCCGCGTGCTCGGCATCACCCTCAGCGAGGCCCAGGCGCGGTACGCGCGGGCCGCGGTGGCTGCGCGCGGCCTCGACGGCCTCGTCGAGATCCGGGTGGCCGACTACCGCGACCTGGACCCGGGCCTCCGGGTCGACCGCGTGGTGAGCGTCGGGATGTTCGAGCACGTGGGGCGCGCCCGGATGCGCGACTACTTCGCCGTCACCGCCCGGCTCCTCACCGACGGGGGCGTCGGCGTCCTGCACTCCATCGGCCGGGTCGCGCCGGCCCCGACCGACCCGTGGATCTCCACGCACGTCTTTCCCGGCGCCTACTTTCCGGCCCTGGGGGAGCTGGCCGACGGCCTGGGCCGCCAGGGCCTGCACGTGACCGACGTCGAGGCGCTCCGCCGGCACTACGCGCTCACGCTCGACCGCTGGGGCGACAACCTCGAGGAGGCCGGGGACGCCGTGCGCTCCCGCCACGGCGAGCGCTTCCTGCGCTGGTGGCGCTTCTATCTCCGCAGCAGCGCCGCCGCCTTCCGGGTGGGGAACCTGACCGTGTGGCAGGTGCAGTTCACGAAGGGCGTGTCGGACGCGATCCCCCTCACGCGCGACTACCTCTATCCGGCCGCGGCTCGGGTCGGCTAGCGTGCCTCACCCGCCGCGCAGGCGGGGGTCGAGGAGGTCGCGGAGCGCGTCGCCCAGCATGTTGAACCCGAACACCGCCAGCGACAGCGCGACGGCCGGCCAGATCGCCATCCACGGCGCCTGGTACATGTGGTCCAGCCCCGCGAGCGAGAGCATCCCGCCCCAGGTCGGATAGGGCGGCGGCACGCCGAGGCCGAGGAAGGACAGGCTGGCCTCGGTCAGGATGACGGTCGAGAGCCCCGTCGTGGCGACCACGATGATGGTCGGCAGGACGTTGGGCAGGATGTGGGTGGCCGTCACGCGCACGTGGCCGGAACCGAGCGCGCGGGCGCCCTCCACGTAGGTGTGCTCCTTGATCGTGAGCGCGACACCCCGGATGATGCGCGAGTTCTGGATGCCGAAGGCGACGCCGAGCACGAGCGTGATGTTGAGGACGCTCGGCCCGAGCAGCGAGAGGATCGTCATCAGGAGCAGCAGCGCGGGGAAGGCCATCCACGCGTCGACCCCGCGCTGCACCCAGAGGTCGACCCGCCCCCCGAAGTAGGCCGTGCCGACCCCGAGGATGGTGGCGAGCAGCGAGCCGAGGGCGATCGCGCCGAACCCGACGTAGAGCGAGATGCGCGCCCCGTAGACGATGCGCGTGAGCAGGTCGCGCCCGAGCTGGTCGGTGCCGAGCCAGTGGGCGGCGCTCGTGGACTGCAGCCGCTCGCGCAGGCTCGTCTCCGCGTAGCCGTACGGCGAGAGGACGTCGGCGCCCAGCGCGGCCGCCAGCATGACGAGGACGATGACGCCGCCGGCGACGCCCAGCGGCTTGCGCCGGAGCATCTGCGCCCACACGTCGACGTACCAGGGCCACGGCCGCGCAAGCGCGGGGGCGGCGACGGGCGCCCCGGCCAGCGCCGCCGGGCCGGCGAGGGCGCTACCGGTACCGGATGCGCGGGTCGAGGAAGGCATAGGAGAGGTCGATCGCGAGGTTGAGCCCGACGACGAGGGCGGCCACGATCAGGTTGACCGACTGCACGACCGGGTAGTCCATCCGCGTGAGGGCCTCGAAGAAGAACAGCCCGACGCCGGGCAGCCGGAAGATGGCCTCCATGATCACCGAGCCGCCGATGTAGAGGGGCATCTGCAGGCCGATGAGACTGATGACCGGGATGAGGGCGTTCTTGAGCGCGTGGCGGAGGACGATCCCGCGCTCGGGCAGCCCCTTGGACCACGCCGTGCGGATGTACTCCTGGCGCAGCACGTCGAGCAGAGCCGAGCGCATGATCCGCATGATCGGGCCCGCCCGTGTCACGCCGAAGACCAGCGCCGGGACCATCATGATCTTGAGGTTCTCGGCGGGGCTCTCGGTGAACGCGACGTAGGTCCAGACCGGCGTCCACCGGAAGAGGATGGCGGGGACGACCACCACCACGACGGCGAGGCCGAAGTAGGGGACGGACAGGGCGAGGATGGCCAGCACGCGGCCGACGTAGTCGGCCGCGCTGTTCTGGCGCACCGCGGAGACGATGCCGACCGTGACCCCGATCACGACCGAGACGAGGATGGTGAGCAAGGCCAGCTCGAGCGTGACGGGGAAGCGGGCAGCGAACTCGTCCCAGATGGGCTGGCGCGTCCAGTACGACGTGCCGAAGTCGCCCCGGGTGAGGATGCCGCCGATCCACTCGAGGTACTGCACGTGCGCGGGCCGGTCGAGGCCGAGATCCTTGCGCATGGCCTCGAGGGTAGGCGCGTAGGCCTGGCCCTCGACCATGCGGACGACCACGTCGCCCGGCATCAGGCGCATCATGGCGAACACGAGGACGCTCACGAAGAAGAGCGTCGGGATCGCCAAACCGACGCGGCGCAGGACGTACTGCCGCACGCCCGTCCTCCGGCTACTTGTCGAGCCAGGTGAACATGAGGCGGTGCCCCAGGCCGTAGCCGTCGTGGTGCTTGAAGCCCTTCACGTGCTTCTGGTGCGAGATGTACTGCGGCCCGGTGGGGAAGTAGACGTAGTAGGCCTTGTCGGCCAGGTAGCGCTGGATGTCGTCGACGATCTCCTTGCGCTTCTTCGGGTCCAGCTCCCGTCGCTGCGCGACCAGGAGCTTGTTCAGCTCGGCGTCGGCCACGTGGCTCCGGTTGTTCGGCTGCTCCGGCACGTGCGTGCCGTAGAGCCAGTCGTCGATCTCGGTGAAGGGGGTGATGGGGCCGATGGCCATCTTCTCGAACTTGCCGAGATAGGTCGTGGAGATGTACTTGCCGTACTCCTCCGGCTTCAGCTCCACCTGGATGCCGATCTGGCCGAGGCTGTCGGCGGCCAGCTCGTAGACCGAGCGCCAGGGCGGCGCGTAGCCCGGCCAGTGGAAGGCGGGCGTGGCGAACCCGTTCGGGTGGCCGGCCGCGGCCAGGAGCTTCTTGGCCTCGGCCGGATCGTAGCCCACCAGGACCTTGGCCTTGGCCGGCTCGAGCTTCGCGGCGTCGAGCTTCCACTCCTTCATCGCGCACGGGACCGGGCCGCTGTCGATGCACGCCTCGCCGTAGTAGAGACCGTCGCTCCACGCCTTGCGGTCGATGGCGAGCGAGACCGCCTGCCGCACCCGCACGTCGTTGAACGGCGGCTGGTCGGTGCGCATGTAGATGAGGCCCTGGCCCATGGTGACCGTCGGCGTCACCACGACCTCGGGGTTGCTCTTCTGGAGGGACTTGCCCTCCTCGACGCTGGCGTACCCCCACATGTGGCCGAGATCGACCTTGCCCGCCCGGAAGAGCGAGAGGCGCGTGTTGCTGTCCGGGGTGATCTCCAGCTCGACGCCGTCGAGGTACGGCAGGCCCTTCACGTGGTAGTCGGGGTTGCGCTCCCACACGACGCGCACGCCCTTCTGGTAGGACTTGAGGACGAAGGGCCCGGTGCCGATGACGGCGTCCGGGTGGTTGAAGTTGCCGAACTTCTCCTCCGCCTCCCGGGCGAGGATCGCGGTGAAGGCCGGGCTCGCGAGGTGGTTCAAGAAGGGCGCGAACGGCTCCTTGAGCGTGATGCGCACGGTCTGCTTGTCCGGCGTCTCGATCGCCTGCACCTGATCCAAGCGGGACTTGAACCCCGACTTCGCCATGAACCGCTCCAGCGAGTACTTCACGTCCGCGGACGTCACCTCGCGCCCGTTCACGGGCGGCTTGTTGTGAAAGCGTACGCCCTTGCGGAGGGTGAAGACGATCGTGGTCGGGTTCGTGTACTCCCACTTCTCCGCCACGTCGGGGAGGATCGAGAAGTCGGCGGTGTGCCTCTGCTCCGGCCCGTGGGGGAAGCGGACCAGCTGACCGTACGCCATGCTCGCCCACGAGTGCGTGAGGAAGCTGATCGACAGGTGCGGGTCGAGGTTCGGGGCCTCGCGATCGGCGATGCGGAGGACCCCGCCGCGCCTGGGCTGCTGCGCCTCCGTCGGCGCGGGAAGCGTGAGGGCCAGCAGTGCCACTGTCGCGGCCAGGACGAAGCGTCGGATCATGGTCATCGCCCTCCTCTGGGTGGGGAGCGGACAGGAAGTGCAGCCATTATGGACAGGAGGCGCGGCTTGTCAACTTCCCGCGGACCCGACGGCGGACCGGCTCAGGGGCTGCGGTGGCCCCACAGGCCCTTGGCCACGCGGGCCTCGTAGTAGTGGCCGCCGACGTGGAGCAGCGGCGTCTGCGCGAGGATCCAGGCTCGCGTCCGGTCGCCCGCCCAGAAGTCGGCGAGCCACGTCGCCTTGTCGGCCACCGCCCCCTCGTCGAAGGCCACGCGCCGGACGCGCTCGGCGGGCACGATCGTCTCGAGGTCCTGCCCCCGCAGCGCGTCCACGACGGCGAGCG